>NZ_JBHURF010000034.1:0-96847 GCF_042674125.1 Rhodococcus sp. NPDC056960
CATCTGCTCGAGCCCACGCTTGAGCGACACCAACACCGCAGGAACACCTGCCGCATAGGACTTCTCGTGCGTGACAACGACCTCGTCCTCGTCGAAGGTGTACCTGTCGGTGGTGTCGGTCATGGAATCAGTTTCCTCGTGCAATCCATTCGGCGAGGTGCGGGACCTCGGTGCCGATCGTGGTTCCGTCACCGTGACCGGTGTGGACGAGCGTCTCCTCGGGAAGAGCGAACAACCGATCCCGGATCGACCCGATGATGGTCGGGAAATCCGAGTACGACCGACCGGTGGCCCCGGGACCGCCGGAGAACAGCGTGTCTCCGGAGAACAACGCCCCGGCCTCGGGCAGGTACAGGCACACCGACCCCGGCGAGTGACCCGGGGTGGAGATCACCTCGATCTCGGTGCCGGCAATCGCGATCCGCTGCCCGTCCTCGAGGTTCCAGTACTTCGCCTCCGGATGCGTCATCTTCCACAGCACGTCGTCGCCCGGGTGCAGCAGCACCGGCGCGTGCAGCCGCCCGGCGAGTTCGGGTGCGACGGTGACGTGATCGTTGTGACCGTGGGTGCAGATCACCGCGTTCACGTGCCGGCCGGCGACCGCGTCGATGATCGGCTCCGCATCGTGGGCAGCGTCCACGATGACGACGTCGGTGTCGTCACCGATCAACCAGATGTTGTTGTCGACAGTCCACTCGCCACCATCGAGCGCGAACGTGCCCTCGGTGACGACCCGCTCGATCCGCAACTGCCCGCTCACAGGACCACCACCGAACGCAGCACCTCACCGGCGTGCATCTTGTGGAACGCCTCTTCGACCTCGTCGATCTTGATGCGCTCGGACACGAACTTCTCCAACGGCAACCGGCCCTGCTGATACAGGTCCACCAGCATCGGGAAGTCCCGCTCGGGCAGGCAGTCGCCGTACCACGACGACTTCAACGATCCCCCGCGGGAGAAGAAGTCGATCAGCGGCATCTCCAGCGTCATGTCCGGGGTCGGGACACCGACCAGCACCACGGTGCCGGCGAGATCGCGGGCGTAGAACGCCTGCTTCCACGTCTCCGGCCGCCCGACCGCGTCGATCACCACGTCCGCACCGAATCCGCCGGTCAGCTCCTGCACGGCCTCGACCGCATCGACGTCGGCACCGTTCACGGTGTGCGTCGCACCCAGGTCCTTCGCCCACTCGAGCTTCTTCTCGTCCCGATCGACCGCGATGACCTTCACGGCGCCGGCCAGACGGGCACCCATGATCGCGGCGTCACCGACACCACCGCAGCCGATGACGGCGACCGTGTCACCGCGACCGACGTTACCGGTGTTCACGGCGGCACCGAGACCGGCCATCACACCGCAACCGAGCAACCCGACCACCGCCGGATCCGCCGACCGGTCCACCTTCGTGCACTGCCCGGCGTGGACGAGGGTCTTGTCGGCGAAGGCACCGATCCCCAGCGCCGGACTCAGCTCGGTGCCGTCCTCGAGCGTCATCTTCTGCGCCGCGTTGAACGTGTCGAAACAGTACTGCGGGCGACCACGCTTACACGCCCGGCACTGCCCACAGACCGCCCGCCAGTTCAGCACCACGAAATCACCGACCGCGACGGAAGTGACACCCTCACCGATGCTCTCGACCACCCCGGACGCCTCGTGGCCCAGCAGGAACGGGAATTCGTCGTTGATCCCGCCGTCCCGGTAGGTGAGATCGGTATGGCACACACCGCACGCCGCGATATCGACGACCACCTCACCCGGACCGGGATCCGGAACGGTGATCGTCGCGATCTCGACGGGGGCACCCTTGGATCGGGCGATGACGCCTCGTACCTGCTGCGGCATGGGATTCATTCCTTACGGTCGATCAGTCGGAGCGGGATCGATGCATGGCTATGTATGCACCTCTCCCGAGACCCTACGTTCCGAACAGGCACCGGGGGACTGATCGAAGTGAGAGGCCGACCTAGCCGGAATGCCAGCCCGAACCGACGTGCCACCGACAGGCCGGGAGCCCGGCCATCCAGGGCGAACCGACGGTTGACAGAGAGCGGTATATACAGGACTATACATTTCGAACGAGTGAGGCACGACACACCTCGTGAGTCCCCGTACACCGCATCGATCACGGAGTTCCGATGACCCGGAAAGATCCCCGCTCGACCGAGGAACCGCAGCCGCCCGTACCGGTGCTGCTCGACGGCGCCCAGCTCACCGTCGATCAGCTCACGACCCTCTCCCGCGAGCCCATCGCGGTCGAACCCGCCTCCGCAGCGCTCGAACACGCACGCCGTTCCTGGGAGACCGCGGTGCGGATCGCCGCACGACAGCCCATCTACGGACGCACCACCGGGGTCGGGGGAAATCGGGACACGTCCGTCTCCGACGGCGTCGAACAGGACCTCCGACTTCTCCGCAGCCACGCCACGGGCTCGGGTCCCTCACTGCCGGATCACGTCGTCCGGGCCGCCATGATCATTCGCGTCAACCAGATCCTCAACGGTGGTTCCGGTCTGCACCCCGACATCGTGACGGCGCTGATCGACGCCGTCGCGGCCGACGACCTGCCCATCGTGCACGCCCGCGGCGCGATCGGCACCGGAGACCTCAGCGCGTTCTCGGAGATCGCGCTCGGGCTGATGGGTGAGACACCGCTGCGGGACGGCCGGTCGGTGAGCCGGTGGACGCCACACCAGGGTGACGCTCTCCCCCTGATCTCGACCAACGCGATGACCGTCGCGCTCGCGGCCACGGCCACCGACAGCGTGGCGAACTGGCTGGAGCACTCGCTGATCGTGGGCGTGTTGTCGCTGCTGGCGACGCGTAGTTCCGTCGAGCCGTTCGCGGCGCGGGTGCAGGCGGCGCGCAGGCACCTCGGCCAGGAGGAAGTGGCCGGCCGGGTCCGGGAGCTTCTCGCCGACCATCCCGTGACGGCCGCCCGGGTGCAAGATTCCTACGGGTTCCGCGCCCTCCCCCAGATCCTCGGGGCCACCTGGCAGGCGCTGCAACGGCTGCGGGGCACCCTCGCGATCGAGATGAACTCGTCCTCCGAGAACCCCCTCATCTCCGCCGAGGACGATGCAGTGTTCCACAACGGGAACTTCCACGGAATGCCGATCGCCCTCGCCGTGGACGAGGCGAAACTCGCGTTGTCGAGCGCGGCACTGCTGTCGCAGTGCAGGCTGGCCAACCTGTCGGATCCGGCGGTCACCGGTCTGCGGCCGTTCCTGGCCGACGGTCCGGCCGGCAGCAGCGGGACCATGCTGCTGGAATACACGACGTCCGCGGCGATCGCGGAGATCCGGATGGCCGCCGCGCCGGGCTCCCTCGGGCACACGGTCATCTCCCGCGGCACCGAGGACCACGCGAGCTTCGCGTCCCAGGCCGCCACCCAGCTCACCGACATCCTCGCCCAGGCGCGGATCGTCCTCGCGTGCGAACTGATCTCGGCGGTGCGGGCCCTCGGCCAGCAGCACCGCGATCTCGACACCGACACCGAACTCGGCGCCTACCTGCACCGCGCGCGCACGTGCCTGGACCCCCGGACGACCGACCGTCCCCTGAGCGACGACCTGAAAGCAGCGGTGAAGTTTCTGGAAACGATGCCGAACCCGGAGAAAGACACAGCTCGGTAGAGCAGTCCCACGACACCGAACTTCCGGGTTGCCACCACCCGGACCACACGAAAGTAGCACGCGGATGATCACATTCGACAAAGTCACCAAGGCGTACCCGGACGGCACGACAGCGGTCAACGAGCTGGACCTCGAGTGCCCGAGCGGCAAGATCACGGCCCTCGTCGGCCCGTCGGGGTGCGGCAAGACGACGTCGCTTCGCATGATCAACAGGTTGATCGAACCCACCTCCGGCACCATCTCCCTCGACGGCGAATCCACCGCGGATATGGACCCGGCGCTGTTGCGGCGGCGGATCGGGTACGTCATCCAGCACGCCGGACTGTTCCCGCACCGCACCATCGTGGACAACGTCGCGACGATGCCGAAACTGCTGGGGAAGACGAAGAAGGAGGCTCGGAGCAGGGCCATGGAGCTGCTCGAAACAGTCGGTCTCGCCGCGCATTTCGCGGACCGATATCCGTGGCAGCTCTCGGGCGGGCAGCAGCAGCGAGTGGGCGTCGCACGCGCCCTGGCCGCCGATCCGGCGTTCATGTTGATGGACGAGCCGTTCAGCGCCGTCGACCCGGTGGTCCGCAGCCAACTGCAGGACGAGTTCCTCCGGCTGCAGAAGGAGATCGGCAAGACGATCATCATCGTCACACACGACATCGACGAAGCCCTCAAGCTCGGCGACCAGGTGGTCGTGTTGCGGACCGGCGGAGTCCTGGCGCAGGCGGCGACCCCGCTGCAGTTGCTGACCGAGCCCGCCGACGAGTTCGTCGCCGACTTCGTCGGACGCGATCGCGGCTACCGTTCGCTCGGTTTCGCAACCCTCGACGGCCGCGTGGAGACAGTCACCGAACCCGTTGCCCATCTGGGTGATTCGGCGGCCGATGCCCTCGCGCGGACGTCCGACGACTGGCTGCTCGTCGTCGACCCGGCGAACAAGCCGATCGGCTGGGTGCAGCCGGCGAGGGTCGTCGGCAGCATTCGCCCGGACGACCTGAATCTCAGCGGCACCGTCGCCGATGCGCACGGCACGATGCGGGCGTTGCTCGACGCCGCACTGTCCGCGCCCAGCAAACGGGGTGTGGTCGTCGACGGCGACGGTGCGCTCGTCGGCACCGTGACGGCGCACGCGGCCGTGGCGGCGATCGAGTCGGCGGATCTCGACCATCGAGTCGGTTCGGAGGCGATGGCCCGATGAATGTCGAATGGCTGGGCCGCCAGTCCGACCGCATCGCCGAACTCGTCGGCTGGCACATTCTGCTCTCGCTCGTGCCGCTCGTCGTCGGCGTGATCGTCGCGTTGCCCATCGGCTGGCTCGCGCATCGCAGTCGCCGGATCAACCCCTATGTGGTGGGCACGGCGGGTCTCCTCTACACGATCCCGTCGCTCGCCCTGTTCGTCCTGCTACCGCAGGTCCTCGGAACGAAGATCCTCGATCCGATGAACATCATCGTGGCCCTGACGATCTACACCGTCGCACTGCTGGTCCGCGTCGTCGCCGACGCCCTCGATTCGGTGCCCCAGGAAACCGTGCTCGCCGCGACGGCGATGGGCTACCGGCCGTATCAGACCCTGCTGAAAGTGCAGCTCCCCGTGGGTGTTCCCGTCATCTGTGCCGGACTGCGGGTGGCTGTCGTGTCGAACGTCAGCCTGGTCTCGCTCGCCGCTCTGCTCGGCATCCCGCAGATCGGTTCCCTGTTCACCCAGGGCTTCCAGTTGCGCTTCTACACACCCATCATCGCCGGTATCGCGCTCTGCCTGCTGCTGGCCCTGGTTCTCGACCTGCTCATCGTGCTCGCCAACCGGTTACTCACACCGTGGACCCCCAAGGTGGTCGCATCATGATCGACTTTCTTCTGGACGGTGCTCATTGGACAGGGCCCGAAGGCATTCCGGCCCTCCTGCTCCAGCACCTGCTGTACACGTTCCTCGCCCTGTTCGCCGCGGCCCTGATCGCCGTTCCGCTCGGCCTGTACACCGGGCGCGGCGCCGTGGTCGTGGCCGGCCTGGCCAACTCGTTGCGCGCCCTGCCCACCATCGGCCTGCTGATCCTGCTCGTGCTCGTCATCGCGCCGTCGTTCTCGACGAAGCTGGCCTACCTCGTTCCGAGCCTGATCGTGCTGGTGCTGTTGGCCATTCCGCCGATCCTCACCAACACGTACGCGGGCATCCGCGCGGTCGATCCGGCGGCCGTGGATGCCGCACGCGGGATGGGGTTCCGGTCGATGCGCATCCTCACCGAGGTGGAGATGCCGTGCGCACTGCCGTTGATGCTGTCCGGCATCCGGAGCGCGGTGCTGCAGATCGTGTCGACGGCGACCGTTGCCGCGTACATCTCGCTGGGAGGCCTGGGACGACTCCTCATCGACGGCAAGGCACAGAGCGACTACGCGCAGATGGCGGCGGGGGCCGTCCTCGTGTCTCTCCTCGCGCTCGCATTCGATCTCGCGATCGGGTTCCTCACCGTGCGGGTGGTCTCACCCGGACTCACCCGGCGCGTGCGCAGCAGCGGCACGCGATCCGCTTCCGCGAAGACCCCGGTCGCGGCCCGCGCGTCGTCCGTACCCGAACCCTCGCTGACCTGAAGGACATCACCATGAAGAAGGCATTGATCGTCGCGCTGGCAGGCGCCACCCTGGTGTCGTTGACGGCTTGCGGGATCGGGAAGGACCCCCTCGCCGCCGACGGCGGCGGAAGCAGCGACGGCGCCATCGTCGTCGGCTCCGCGGACTTCCCCGAGAGCCAGCTGATCGCCACCATCTACGCCGAGGCGTTGCGTGCCAACGACATCGACGTGACGGAGAAGCTGAACATCGGAAGCCGCGAAGTGTACGTTCCGGCCATCCGGGACGGCTCCATCGACCTGCTGCCCGAATATTCGGGTGCGCTGCTGCAGTATCTCGACAGCGCCACCACCGCAACCGCGTCGAACGAGGTGACCGAGGAGATCAAGGCCAAGCTCCCCGCCGGACTCATCGCACTCGAACCCTCCCCCGCCGAGGACAAGGACGTTCTCGCGGTGCGGCAGGAAACCGCGGACGAGTACTCACTGAAGACGATCGAGGACCTCGTCCCGCACGCCGGCGACCTCACCCTCGGCGGCCCGCCCGAATGGAAGACCCGCGAGAACGGTGTCGCGGGCCTGAAGGACCGGTACGGCCTGACGTTCAAGGAATTCCTGGCACTGGACGCCGGCGGTCCCCTCACACTCAACGCTCTGCTCAGCGGTCAGATCGAGGTCGCCGACGTGTTCAGCACCGACCCGGCGATGCGCTCGGAGAACCTCGTGGCCCTCGAGGACACCAAGCACCTGTTCCTGGCCGAGAACATCACGCCGATCATCAACGAGAACAAGGCCCGCGACGACGTCCGCGCCGTGCTCGCGGACGTGTCGGCGGCCCTGACGACCGACGATCTCATCGAGATGAACAAGCGGGTGGCAGACCTCGAGGACATGAGTGACATCGCCCGGGAATGGCTGCAGGACAAGGGCCTCGCGTCCTGACTGTCCCCCCGCATCAGTTCAGTGCATCGAACGTCGCCGTCGCGTACTGGGCGGTGCGGTCGGAGCCGAGCAGTCCCGGTCCCATCTTGTTCATCACGTAGGTCATCGTCATCCGGCGCTCGGTGTCGACGACCACCTGCGAACCGCCCCAGCCACCCCAGAAGCAGACGCGCCCTTCGGGGACGAACGGCACCGACACGGGGGTCGGCAGTCCGTACCCGATGCCGAACCGGATCGGCTGGCCCAGTGCGAGATCCACGCCGTTCGACTGCTCCTCGAAGATCAGCGCGATGGTGTCCGGAGACAGCAGCCGGATACCGTCGAGTTCGCCGCCGCAGGCCACCACGGACTGGATCCGGGCGAGTGACCGGGCGTTGCCCTGACCGCCGGCCGCGCCGTTCTCCGCCGTGCGCCACTCGTCGGACCACGACGCGGTGGCGTCCGGTCCGGGCCCGGTGAACGTCTTGACGATGACGCTGGCGGGGTCGAGGGATGCCAGGTCGATCGGCAGCGGAGGCGGCGGGACCACGTTCGACACCCGGCCGAAGTGCGACCGGTCCAGCCCGATGTGGAAGTCGGCGCCCAGCGGTCCGGCGATCTCCTCGGCCACGAAGCGTCCGAGCGTGCGTCCGTCGACCCGGCGGACGACCTCGCCGATCAGGTGACCGTAGTTCAGGGCGTGATATCCCGACGCCGTCCCCGGTTCCCACCACGGCGCCTGCGCGGCGAGGCGCTTCGTCGACTCGGCGAGGTCGAACGTGTCCTCGACTGTGATCGGCTGATCCCACCCCGAGACGCCCGACGTGTGCGAGAGGAGATGCCGGACCTCGACGCGCTCCTTGCCGGCCGCGGCGAATTCGGGCCAGTACTTCGCGACGGGCGCCGACACGTCCAGCTGGCCGCGGTCGACGAGCATCAGCGCGGCGAGCGCGGTCACCGTCTTGGTACACGACCACACGTTGGTGATGGTGTCGCGCTCCCACGCGGTGGTGTGTTCGGGATCGGACCATCCGCCCCACACGTCCACCACGGGTTTTCCGTCGAGGGTCACGACGATCGATGCGCCGAGCTCCTCACCGGAGTCGAGATTGTCCTTCAGTGCGTCCTGCAACGCCGCGAAGCGCGGATCGCACACTCCTCCGAGCTGGGTCACCTGCGGTTCCTCTCCACCAGCCGACGCAATTGATCTTGACATCGGATTCAGTTTAGGTATCAGTGTGAGCCTGCGCCGATGTGGTGTCAATCACTTCCCTCCTCGGCCCGGCGCTGCTCGGCTTCACCCGTGTCGGGTGAGGTTCCCGGCGGCACGGTGGCCGACGCTGAAACCCAGGACCACAGGTGAGGAGCCGAAACCATGGGAAAGCCATTTCGGGGTGTCGTCAACGTCGACATTCGTGACTCGAGTCCGGACTGGTCGCCCTTCGAGCCACCGAAGGCTCCCGCCGAGGCGCCCAACGTCGTCTATGTCGTCCTAGACGACGTCGGATTCTCCGCGATGCGCTGTTACGGCGGACCGATCGAAACGCCCAACATCGATCGGATCGCCGCCAACGGTGTCCGGTACACCCAGTGGCACACCACCGCGCTGTGCTCGCCCACGCGCTCGTGCCTGCTGACCGGACGGAACCACACGCGCAACAGCATGGCCTGCATCACCGAGGCCGCGATCGGATTCCCCAACGCGAGCGGCACCATCCCGCCGGAGAACGGCATGCTGTCGGAAATCCTCGCCGAGCAAGGCTGGAACACCTACATGGTGGGCAAATGGCACCTGTGCCCCACCGACGAGATGAACCTGGCCGCCACCCGCCGGAACTGGCCCAGCGGGCGCGGCTTCGAGCGGTGGTACGGATTCCTCGGCGCGGAGACCAACCAGTGGTATCCGGATCTGGTCTACGACAACCATCCGGTCGACCAGCCCCGGTCGCCGGAGGCGGGCTACCACCTCAGCGAGGACATCACCGACAAGGCACTGGAGTTCATCAAGGACGCCCGGGTGATCGCACCGGACAAGCCGTTCTTCCTCTACTACGCGCCCGGCGCCTGCCATGCGCCGCACCATGCCCCGAAGGAATGGATCGAGAAGTTCGCGGGCAAGTTCGACATAGGCTACGACGCGATGCGCGAGGAGACCCTCGCCCGCCAGAAGGAACTGGGCATCGTCGCCGCCGACACCGAACTTCCACCGATCAACCCGATCGGCACCCCCGACACCCGGTCGGGACCCGACGGCGCACCGTTCCCCGAACTCGACTACACCCGCCCGTGGGACACGCTCGGCGACGACGAGAAGCGTCTCTTCGCACGGATGGCCGAGGTGTACGCGGGGTTCCTGGCACACGCCGACCATCAGATCGGGCGCCTGCTCGACTATCTCGAGCAGAACGAACAGATGGAGAACACGGTCATCGTGGTCGTCTCCGACAACGGCGCGAGCGGGGAGGGTGGCCCGAACGGGTCCGTCAACGAGATGAAGTTCGCGAACGGCGTCCCGGACGACCTCGCGGAGAACCTCGCGAAACTCGACGATCTCGGCGGACCCAAAACGTACAACCACTACCCCAACGGCTGGGCGATGGCGTTCAACACCCCGTTCAAGATGTGGAAACGCTACGAGTTCAACGGCGGAACCGCCGACCCGTGCATCATCTCGTGGCCGGCGGGAACAACGGCCCGGAACGAGATCCGGGATCAGTACCATCACGCGATCGACCTCGTGCCGACGATCCTGGACATTGTCGGGATCGATGCCCCCGAGACCATCAAGGGTCACGTCCAGACCCCGTTCGACGGCGTCAGCATGCGCAGCAGCATCGACGACAAGTCCGCGCCGTCGGAGCGGAAGTCGCAGTTCTATTCGATGCTCGGCTCGCGGTCGATCTGGCACGAGGGCTGGAAGGCCGTCACGACGCATCCGACCATTGCGGGCTGGGGCCACTTCAACGACGACGAATGGGAGCTGTACCACACCGACGTCGACCGCGCCGAAGTGAACAACCTGGCAGCGGAGCATCCCGACAAGCTGCGGGAGATGGTGAACATCTGGTTCGCGGAAGCCGGTGCGAACGGCGCGTTTCCGCTGGACGATCGATCGGCCGTCGAGATCTTGGGCACATCCCGCCCGCAGCTGACTGCCGCCCGGAACCGGTACGTGTACTACCCGGACGTCGCCGCCGTGTCCGAATGGCAGTCGGTCAACACCCGCGGACGCTCGTTCGTGATCGGTGCGCTCGTCGACATCCCGGAGCCGGGAGCCGAGGGCGTGCTCTTCGCGATCGGTTCCCGCTTCGGGGGTCACGCGCTGTACGTGAAGGACAATCGCCTGCACTACGTCAACAATTTCGTGGGCAGCGAGGAACAGATGATCGTCGGCTCCGAGGACATCCCCACCGGCACCGACCTGATTCTGTCCGCCTCGTTCGACAAGGACGGGCAGAAGCCCACGGCCACGGAGGGGATCCTGTCCCTGTTCCACGGCGACCACAAGGTCGGCGAGGGCCGGATCAAGACCCAGATGGGGGCGTTCGCGATCGCGGGCGCCGGGCTGTACGTCGGCCGGCACCCGGGCGAGCCAATCACCGAGGACTATCCCGGCGAATCGCCGCACCGCTTCACCGGCGGCACGATCAACCGGGTCGCGGTCGACGTCAGCGGCGAACCGTATCTCGACCTCGAGCGGGAGGCCGCCCTGATGCTCATGCGTGAGTAGACGCGGCCTCAGCCGGTGACCGGCAGCACCAGCACCTGACCCGCGTCCCCAGCGGCGACGGTGACCTGGTGCGCCACCAGCCCGCCCCGGAAACCCGGATCGCCGCCGGACACCACGAGCCGAACGCGGTGTCCCTCGTCGAAGCGATGGACGATGGCCGGCATCGTGACCTGCACGGGCGCACCGGGCGTCACGATGCGTGCCGGAGCGACCTGACCGTTGATCAGCGTGGCGCTGCCGTCGGGAGCCACGTCGTACAGCTTGGCGAAGATCACGACCGCGTCGTCGACGCCGGTGACCGCGGGTACGGCGTCGACGCGGACGTCGAGCGTCGGTGCACCCACCACGTCCAGCGGCGCATCGAGGGATCCGGACGACCACTCGATCTGGGTTCCGGGGACTTCCGGACCCATGTTCGGCACGTCCCGGTCGGCCGGGAGCCCGCCCGGCAGTGTGTTCAGCGTCCGGGCGCCGGGAACGATGCCGTCGCGGCGATCGGTCAGCGCGCCGTCACCGGAGAGGTAGAGCGAATAGTCCTGCCCCACCGCGACATCGGAGGACTCGGCGTAGGCGGGTGCGGCGTTGCCGGTGTAGTCGACCCAGTTGCGGAAGTAGCTGAACACCGGCCCGGTGCCGACCCCGCTGTCCTTCAGGTAGTGATCGAACCAGTCGACCATCCGGCCCGTCTCGTACTGCGTGTCGGGGTTCGGGGCCTTCATGTCGATCTCCCCCTCGGCGGGAGTGAGATGCGAATGCCCCCAGCTGTGCCAGATCATCTTCACGTCGTTGCCCTGCGCCCGCAGGGTCTCGAACGTGGCCGCCGATTCGTTGAGGTCGAACAGGGTGTCCTGCTGCCCCTGCAAGAGCAGCGTCGGAATCTTCACCCGGTCCGCGTACGACACCACGGACGATTGGCGCAGGAACTCGACGGATGCCGGGTCCGGGTAGCCCAGCACCGCGGCCTGGGTCAGCGCCGGGCACGCGGCGTTGGCGAAGTTGGGGCATCCCAGCGCCCGTGCGGGATCCGACACGTAACCCTCGGTCCGGGGGTTGGTGACGCCGACGGCCCCGAACGTCAGTGTCCACAGCACCTTCGACGCACCGGGCACCGACGTACTGACCCCGGTCGTCTGGGCGGTGCCGTTCGGTGCGAGCGAGTAGCTGAGGTCGTTCCAGGTGATCATCGGGATGATCGTGTCGATCCGTGGGTCCACCGAGGCCGCGGCGAACTGCACGGCGCCGCCATAGGAGCCGCCGACCATCCCGACCCGCGGATCGTTCGCCTCGGGGCTGCCGTGGTGGGCGGTCGCGTCCTGCACGACGTAGTCGAGACCCGGGACGGGAACGGTGTGCGCGGGATCGACGAACGCCATCCCGTCGCGGCCGCCGAGAAAGCTCACCAGTTCGCTCGCCGCGCGTCCGTCGTAATCGGGGTTGTCCAGGTGGATCTTGCAGCCCGAGCCGCCGAAGCCGAGACCGGAGTAGGCGAGTACCGCGTAGCCGCGGGACGCGAGGAACGATGCGATCCCGGCCTGGTCGTTCTTGGACCCGCCGAAGCCGTTGGTCGTGAGGACCGCGGGTACCCGATTCGACGGGGACGCCGAGTCGGGTTTGTAGACGTCGCCGATCACGTCGCACGGTTCGTCGCGGTTCGCGCCGACGAGAACCTGGAAGTGGAGCGTGGTCTTGGAGAAGCCCGCCGGGTCGGCCGCCGCCGGCGCGGCCACTGCGATCGGTGTGAGAACCGCCGCCGCGGCCGTCACCATCGCCGCCAGTATCGATTCGCCTGCCCTGCGTTTCACAGTCCACCCACCGTTCGGCCGCACCACCCCGAGCACCACCGAAGAGCCTAAACGCTCTGGACGCTAGCCCAACTCAAGCTGTCGGTGTGTCCCGGAACTCCCCCGCACGTGAGTGGCAAAGCGTGCGCCAGCACACTTTGCCACTCACGTGGGGGGTGGGTCGGACCGAGTGGTGTAGAACAGCACCGTCACGGCGATCACCGCTTCGATCGCGGCGGTGGCGAGTGCCGCCGACATGGCGGGTGACATCGCATGGGTCATCGGAGCCGATGCCGCCGCCGCGTGCATCGCGTGCCCGTGGTGGCCGCCCCCCGAGCCGGGGGTCGTCACCGAGAGATGCAGGGCGATCATCCCGACGTTCATCGTCGCGACGAGCCCCCAGTCCCGGCGGGAGCCGCGCATCCACAGGTGCCGCGCGCAGTAGAGGCACCCGAGGATCATCGCGACCGTCACCACCGCGACCATCGGCGACGGCGCATGTTCCCCGAGCGATGCGGCGTGGAGCCCGGCCGCGGCGACTGCGAGGCCCGCGGCCGCCCGCCGCCACCAAGTGCTGGTGTGGCGGGCGGCCGGAAAGAAGACGGCAGACACGACTTCTAGCCTTCGCAGCAGTGCTTCGCGGTGCTCGCCGGCAGGTTGAGCGCCGGGTTGCGGTCGAAGAAGCCGACCGGCTTGAGCTTGAAACCGGCGTAGTCGACGGGCATGACCGGCCAGTCCTCGGGCCGCGGGAAGTGCGTCAGCCCGAACGTGTGCCACAGCACCAGGTCTTCGCCCTCGATGTCGCGGTTGCCCGCCACGAACGTCGGCAGACCGGCCTGGCCCGGATGCTGGTTGACGAAGTCGCCCGCGGGGTAACGCTCGGACTCGTCGTACTGTGTGACCCACAGGTGCTTGGTGGCGAACGCGGCGCGGGCGGCGATCGAACTGGACGGGTCGGCCAGCAGCACCGGTTGGCCCTCCGGGTGCAGCGCGTACCCGACGTCCTGCCCCAGGCGGTTCTGCTTGGTGGGATTGGTGATGTGCCAGACGCGGGCCTTGAGGTTGTCGGCGGTGCGTTGCCCCTCGGATTCGGTGGTCAGCGTGGTTTTCTGGCAGCGGAACGCGTTGCCCCACGGGTTCTCCGGGCCCATCGGAACGGGCACGGCATCCACTTCCTCGACGGTGTTCACGTTCCCGTCGACGGCCATGTCGAGCCGGGCCGAGAAGAGGTGCTGATGGAAGGGGGCGCCGAGCCCGGGCGCCATCTGGGTGGAGAATCCCTCCGGACCGCGGTAGGCGGACGTGAAGACGATTCCGGTGGCCTTCGCCTCGAGTTCGATGGTGCCGTCGAGGTACAGGTACCAGTAGAACCCGTAGTCGTAGTTGCCGATGGTGAGGAAGAACGAGATGACGAGGCGACGCGAGCGGCGGGTCTCGGTCATGCCGTTGAACATGTCCGTGTGCTTCCACAGCACGCCGTAATCCTCCTCGTGGAGGCAGATCGCGTTCTTCATCACCCGCGGGTCGCCGGACTCGTCGGCGATGGTGACGTCGAAGTACTGGATCTCACCGAGGCAGTCGCAGCCGAGTTCGAGGGAGTTGGTGTACCGGCCGAACAGGTACTCGCCCTGATCGAAGTAGTTCTGCCAGTATCGAACCGGGGACGGGTCGGCGTACGGGACCACCATCTCGGCGATCGACGCCCGGTAGATCACGGGGCGTTCCACTCCCCCGTCGTCGAACGAGAGCTGGTGCAGAGTCAGACCTTCGCGCACATCGAACCCGAAGCGGAACTTCCAGTCGGCCCAGGTGATCTCGTTGCCGTCGACGGTGAAGCTGGCACCCTCGGGCTGGGTGATCTCGATCGGCTTGAGGTCGGTGCGGGTGGGCGTCGCGTGCGGTTCGGCGTCCCACTCGCCGCGCTCGGCCGGCACCGGCAGTTCGATCTCGTCGACCACCTTGACGACGCGACGCTCGGTGAGGTCGACGTAGGCCACGACTCCGTCGATGGGGTGCGCCCACGGCAGATCCGCCTTGTCCTCCTGATGGAACGCGAGAACCCGGACGATGCGGTGCCCGACCTCGTCCTCGTGACCGAACACACCGGCCGACAGCGGAACCGCACGGACCTTCGACGGTTCGATGTCGCGCTTCGCCATCGCGGCCAGCCAGTCGGAGCTGCCGAGCAGGAACGCCTCGATGTCCTCGAATTCCTCGTCGAGGATCGGCACGTGCCCGTCGGTGGCGGAATCGACGGTGGTGGAGCTGATCACACGGTTCTCGGTCACCGACACGACGAGGTCGGTGCCGATGCCGGTGGAGCGGTCCAGCAGCAGGATCCGGGCGCGGCGCTCGATCGGGTCACCCGGTGTGAACGCGAGGACCGTCGACTTGTGCGGCTCGGCGAGTGCGACGAAGACGAAGCGCACGTTCTCGCCGATCAGTCCCTCGTCGGTGAGGAGCGCCTTCGCCGAACGGATTTCGTCGGCCGACAACGGCGCGAGCGGATGATCCGGAGTGGCGGAACCGACGCGGGCCGGGGTCTCGGTGGTGGCGGTGCTCATCGTGCGATCTCCTTGTCGAGGACGGTGTGGTTCGGGTCGTGTTGCGGTAGGGCGGTGTCGTGTCGTGCGGCGTGGGGTCGGAGGACGGCGACGGCCGCACCTCCGGCGAAGGTCCCGACGAGCAGGACCCCGATGACGGCGGCGAGTGTGCTCGACCCGCCGACGAGAAGGGGAAGGTTGGCGACGGTCATGATCAGGAGCCCGGCCAGGCCGACGAGTCCGAGCAGTGGTGCGATCACCGTGTTCCACAGCCGCCGGTCCACCCGGGTCCGGCCGAAGTAGACGAGGACGGCCACGGACGTCAGGGTCATCAGTGCGACGATGCCGACCGAGGACACTCCGGCGAACCAGGCGAACACCTCGGTCACCGGGTCCAGTCCGGCGACGGCGGACGCGACGATCAGGACGAGAGCGGACGCCGTCTGGACGACCGACGCGATGTACGGCGACGCGTGCTTGGTGTGCGAGCGGCCGCAGCCGGCGGGCAGGGCCGCACTGTTCCCGAGGGAGAAGATGTACCGGGAGAGCACGTTGTGGAACGACAGCAGGGCGGCGAACAGGCTGGTGATCAGGAAGACCTGGACGAGGTCGCCGGCGATCGCGCCGACGTAGCGGGTGGCGGTCTCGGTGATCATGCCTTCCGGGTTCTCCGTCGCGATGGCGACGGCGCCCTCGTCGCCCCACGCGCTGACCATGGCCCAGCTCGACAGCGCGTAGAAGCCGCCGATGACGAGCAATGCCAGGTACGTGGCCCTCGGGATGGTGCGGCCCGGGTCGCGGGCCTCGTCACGGAAGACGGCGGTGGCCTCGAATCCGATGTAACCGGCGATGGCGAAGATCAGGGCGATGCCGGGTGCTCCCGAGAAGAACTCGCCCGGGTGGAACGCCGCCGTCGAGAATCCCTCGTCACCGCCGCCGCGGACGATGACGGCGGCGTCGATGACGAGGACGATCCCGACCTCGCAGACGAGGAGGACGCCGAGCACCTTGCCGGACAGGTCGATGTGCCGGTATCCGAGGATCGCGACCACGGCCGTCACGGCCAGGGCCCACACGTACCAGGGAAGTGCGGGGCCGCCGTGAGCGGTGACGAAATCGTTGACGGCGGCCCCGATGTACCCGTACACGGCGCCCTGGACGGCGGTGTAGGACAGCAGCGCGAGGAAGGCGGAGCCCAATCCCGTGTGTCTGCCCAGCCCCCGGGTGATGTACGTGTAGAACGCGCCCGCCCCCGGAAGGTGCTTGGCCATCGCGGTGAATCCGACGGCGAAGAACAGCAGCACCACCGTGCAGACCAGGTACGACGCGGGATAGGCGGCGCCGTTGCCGGCCGAGATCCCCAGGGGGACCGTTCCGGCGATCACCGTCAACGGGGCCGCCGCTGCGACGACCATGAACACGATGGCACCCGGACCGAGGGTGCCCGCCAGTCTGCGCGGTGCGCCGTCACCGACTGCACTGCTGTGCGTGGGGGCATTGGTTGTCATGGCTTCCTTCGACTTTCACGAGGAGAGGATCTGCGGGCGGCCGGGGGATCTAGAGTGCGATGTTGACGGACTTGCTCTGGGTGTACTCGCCGATGGCGCCTTCACCGAGTTCACGGCCCCACCCGGACTGCTTGTAGCCGCCGAACGGAAGTGCGGTGTCGAATGCGTTGTGGCAGTTCACCCACACCGTGCCCGCCTTGATCTCGGACGCGACCTCGTGGGCGCGGGAGACGTCCCGGGTCCAGACGCTGGCGGCGAGACCGTAGGGGGTGTCGTTGGCGGCGGCGCGGACTCCTTCGTCACGGTTGAACGGCACCGCGACGGCAACGGGCCCGAAGATCTCCTCCTGATACACGCTGAAGTCGCGGTTCACGTCGACCAGCAGGGTCGGCTCGACGTAGAAGCCGGTGTCGCCGTGCCGCCCGCCGCCGGAGAGCGCGCGGGCACCGGCGGCGAGTCCGGCGTCGATGTAGCCGGTGACCTTGCCCAACTGCTCCTGCGAGACCAGCGGGCCGATGTCGTTGGTGGGGTCGAGGCCCGGTCCGATCTTCTGCGACTTCGCGAAATCGGCTACCCCGGATGTGAATTCGTCGAAGATCCGATCCTCGACGAGCAGACGCGTACCGGCCGTGCAGGCCTGACCGTGGTTGAACAGGAACCCGCTGGCGACGCCCGGGATCGCGGCCTCGAGGTCGGCGTCGGAGAAGATCACCTGTGGGCTCTTGCCGCCGAGTTCGAGGGATACCTTCTTCAGGTTTCCCGACGCGGCGTTCACGATCTTCTTTCCCACTTCGGTGGATCCGGTGAACGCGACCTTGTCGACGTCGTCGTGACTCGACAGTGCCGCGCCGATGTCCCCGAAACCGGTGAGCACGTTGAACACGCCGTCGGGGACGCCGGCCTCGGCGATCACCTCGGCGAGGAGCAGCGCAGTGAGCGGGGTCTGCTCCGCAGGCTTGAGGATCATGGTGTTCGCGCAGGTCAGCGCCGGGGCCACCTTGAACGCGGCCATCACCAGCGGGAAGTTCCAGGGGATGATCTGCGCGCAGACGCCGATCGGTTCGCGGGTGGTGAACGCGTGGAATCGCGCCCCGGGCGCCCACGGCACGGACACGGGGATGGTGCGGCCCTCGATCTTGGTGGCCCAGCCGGCGTAGTAGAAGAAGATCTCCGCCGCCCACGTCACGTCGACGGCCTTCGCGACCGCCACGGACTTGCCGTTGTCGATGGATTCGAGCTGCGCGAACTGATCGGCCCGGGCGAGGATTCCCTCGCCGATCTTCCAGAGGATCCGCTGGCGTTCGGCGGGCGTGATCGAGCGCCACGGCCCGGACTCGAAGGCCCGCCGGGCCACTGCCACCGTGCGGTCCACGTCCTCGACGCCGGCGTGCGGGACCGTCGTGATCACCTGTCCGGTGGCGGGATCGACCGTCTCGAACGTGCGGCCCGACGCCGAGTCCACCCATTGACCGTCGACGAACATGCGCTTCGGCGACGACACGAAGTCGACGACTCGGGGGTCGAGGGCTGCTGGGGAGTGAACGACTGCAGTCATCATGTCCTCTTCGATGGGAGTGAATGAATCTGTGATTGAATCCGGCTTCTGCAGAACACTTTTGGCGGTAATTTTCGCCTCGTCGTGCTGCGGCCTGAACCCACGATAAACCCCGGATGTGTCGCCGGTCACTACTAAATCCGGATGGGAATCCGCGGTTGCGGCATTCTCATTCGACATTTCCGGCCGCGGCGGCGTCGATTCTCATTCGACTTTTCCGGGTCGGCCCAGTTGATCTGCCCTACGCGCCGAACCCGGGTGCGGAATGGGGAACGCATTCTCCGGCCATTCTCATTCGAGGTGATCGAAAATTAATTCCGATCGGCGCATCGCACTCGTCTCCTGCGCTAGCGTGCAACTCATGGGACCCCGCGGTGATCGAGCGCGCGAGGCCGCCCGGAAAGTGTGGAGAGCAGGTGCGTGGTGTCCGGTACACCGAGAATCAGAAGCAGATCACCGGTCGCCGGTCTGGAGCGGGCGCGCCTGAGTTTCGTCCAGGTGCTCGGGCAGTCCGTCTCGGCGGTTGCACCGTCGGCCGTGATGGTGACGCTGCCTGCCCTCGTCATCCCCGACGCGGGCCGGGCCACCATCGCGGTGTTCGTCGCCGCGGCGATTCTGATGACGGCGGTCGGCTACTGCGTCGGACAGTTCGCCACCCGGATGGTGGCGGTCAGCGGCCTCTACAGCTACATCGTGAAGGGCCTCGGGCCGATGCCCGGCTTCGGCGGCGGATGGTCGTTGCTCATCGGCTACGCCGCCGCGGCCATGGCGAGCACGCTCGGCGCCGCGAGTTATCTCGCCGCGCTGCTCGGCCGGGTCGGCCTCCCGACCGGGACGCCGCTCATCGCGGTCCTCGCGGCGATCGTCGGCCTGCTGGCGCTGCTGCTGATGGTGCGCGGGGTGAAGTTGTCGGCGCGGATCATGCTCGCCATCGAGGTGTTCGCGATCGTGGCCGCGTCCGTCGCGCTGGTGGTCGCATTCGTCCAATCGGTGCGTGAGGGCGCGACGCCGTCGGCGGGCGGCGCGAAATCGGGTTCCGCGGTCGGGTTCGCGGTGCTGCTCGCGATCACGTCGTTCGTCGGTTTCGAGAGTGCGGGCACAGTGGCACGCGAGGCCCGCAACCCGTTCGTCGCGGTCCCGCGCGCCATCCGGTGGACCCCCATCGCCCTGGGGGTGCTGTACGTGTTCGCGGCCGCCCTGCAATTGCCGGAACCGGTGCGGCAGGGAGTCGATTCGCTGCCGATCGTCCTCACCCTGCCCGACACGACCGGCGCGGGATCGTCGACGCTGTCGATCGTGATGGAACTCGGCATCACCGCCTCCTGGTTCGCGTGCGTCCTGGGTTCGACGACCGCGCTGTCGCGCACCCTGTTCGCGATGGGCCGCGAAGGGGTGGTGCCGAGCGTGTTCGGCCGGACGCACCACAGGTTCCACACCCCGCACGTGGCACTGGTGGCCGCGATGCCGGTGATCGTCGCCGTGCCCGTCCTCTACCTGATCGCCCGCGGTTCGAGCCGCGACGTCCTCATCGGACTGCTCGCCGTCTCCGCGCACGGCTACGTTCTCGCGTACGTCCTGCTGTGCGTCGCGACGCCGGCGTTTCTCCGGCGGATCGGCGAACTGACCCGGCTTCCGATGGTCGTCGGCGTGCTGACGGCGACGGCGATGGTCGCGCTGGTCGGGTGGGCGGCGCTCTCCCGCACGTACGTCGCGGGCGCGGCGACCGCGATCTATGTGCTGCTGATGTTGCTGGGCGCCGCGGTCTTCGCGATCCGCGCCCGGCGATCCCCCGGAATCGGAGAACGGATGGGTGTGTACGACGAGGCGGTGGCCGAGGACGTACTGGGCCGGTACCGGCCGTGGGAGGTGCGCCGGTGAGCCCCGACGACAGAGCACTCTCGGGGCGGCAACCGAAGGCCGTCACCAGCGCCCTGCGGGTCCTGGAGGAGGTGGCCCGCGCCGGCACGGGCGTCACCGCGAAGGACATCGCGGCCCGCCTGTCGATGCCGTCCGCGACCACGTACCGGCTGCTCAACATCCTGGTGGGCGAGGGCTACGTGGTGCGGCTCCCCGACCTGTCCGGGTTCGCGCTGGGCCAGAAGATCGGGATCCTCGTCGACGCCGCGGTCGTTCCCACCGTGTGCGCCGCCGCGCGCGACGTTCTCGCCGAACTGCGACTGTCGGTGCGGTTCGGGGTCCATCTCTTCTACTACACGAACGTCGCGGTCCGCACCGCCGACGCCGACCCCGAATACCCGCCGCCGGAGGACGAGGCCTTCCTCAATCAGCACCTGTACGCGTGCGCCGTCGGCAAGCTTCTGCTCGCTGAGAAGTCGGAACTCGAATCCGTGATACCGCGTTGGGAACCGCGGGCAGTGACGGCCCGCACGATCGTCGCCCGGACCGAACTTCTCGCGCACCTGGACCAGATCCGGACCCAGGGTTACGCGACCCAACTCGCGGAACTCCGGGACGGGTCGGCCTGCGTCGCCGTCCCCGTCCGATCCGGGACCGGGGCCCTCATCGGCACCCTGGCCCTGTCGGGACACGTCGATCACGAACACCTCATGCTGCGGCATGTGCCGTCGCTTCGCGAGCACGCGGAGCGGCTGGCGCCGCTGATGGCCTGACGTCACTTCGGCGCCCTCGACGCGAGGTTCTCGAACGTGGATGCGGCCGAGTCGAATACGTCCGCGAGCTAGAAGAAGCCGTGCCCACCGAAGTGACCGAAACCGCCGAAACCACCGAGGAACGGCCCGGCCTCCGGTCGCTGGGGCCCGTACGTCCCCGGCCAGCCCCACGGGAAGCCCGACTGTGGCACGTCAGTCACGGGCCCCGCATCCGGCACGACCCGGGCGACAGGCGTAGCAACGCTGTCGGGTGCTGTTGCTGCGGCGGCAGTTCCGGCGCCGAGGACGACCAGAGGTGCGATTGCGGCTGCGGCGACCGCCGCGCGGATTGCGAACTTGTACATTGTTCTCGCCTTTCGTTTTCTGGAGCTGTGATCGGGTAGATGATCGAACGACCATTGATGTAAATTTTGGTCCGAACACGGCCCGGAGTCGCCACCGCCAGCAGGTGGTTACGGGTGCTACCAGCCGTAATTCCGGTCTTCCAGGTAGCTGCAATTCCACCTCTGGCCGGCTTGTGCAAGACGGCATTACGGCGTGTCGGCGAGTGCCGATGACGTACTCTCGAAGTCGATCACTTCGACGGTGATCGGGCGCGCTTACTCACGGACGACGGAGCAACCCGGTGACGACACGAGTGCGGGTGATGCTGGCCGAAGACGACGTCCTGCTCCGGGAGGGCGTGGCGAGTCTGCTCACCCGCTCCGGCTTCGATGTCCTAGAACAGACCGGCGACGCAACCACCCTCCTCGAACTGGTCCGCACGCAAACGCCCGACCTGGTGGTGGTCGACATCCGGATGCCACCGACCCACACCACCGAAGGCCTCGACGCGGCCCGGGTGATACGCGACGAGTTCCCCGAAGTCGGCATCCTGGTGCTCTCGGCGCACGCCGATGTCGAGCACGCGATGGAACTACTGGCCAGCGGCCGGGGAATCGGCTACCTGCTCAAGAGCCGCATCACCGACGTGGACGATTTCATCGACACCCTGCAACGCATTGCTGCGGGGGCATCCGTCGTCGACCCGGCGCTGGTGCAGGAGTTGGTCTCCGCCCGTCGGCGCAACGACCCGCTCGCGGCGCTCAGTGCGCGGGAGCGGGAAGTTCTGGCCCTCATGGCGGAAGGACGGTCCAACGCCGGCATCGCCCGCCGACTGTGGGTCACGGAGGGAACCGTCGAGAAGCATGTGCGCAGCATCCTGACCAAATTGAACCTCCCGGAAACCGGCGACGACCACCGACGGGTTCTCGCGGTCGTCACCTTTCTCGAGGCTCGCTGACCGGGGCCGCACAATCTCGTTCAGCGCGGAGCAGATCCCGGATCGCATCGGACGACAGCTCGGGCTTCGACACGAATCCCACCGCGGGGCTACCGGAGATCAGGTCGGCCAGGTCTTGCTCGGCATGCGTGGAAATCAGGATCACCGCGGCTGCGAATGACTCGTCGAGTCTCTGCGCGAGGTCGAATCCGCTCTCCGCGCCGAGTTCGACGTCGACCAGGATGACGTCGGGCTGCAGTTCCGCAGCCGTCCGCACCGCGTCGGCAGTGTTCGACACCGTGCCGACCACCGGGATGCCCTGCTGCTCGAGCAGTCGTCGAGCAGCGTCCAGAAAACAAGGGCTGTCATCGACGATCACGCATCGTGGACGACCGAGCTGCAACACCATGCCCTTCATGGTCGACCCGATCCTCCCTGCTACGCATTCCCGCTAGCAGGAAAACACCGCGAGTGCCCGTCGTTCAGTCGCCGGCGACCGGGATGGTGATGTCCAGCGTGGTGCCGTGGCCCGGCGGACTCGTGATCTGCAGGTGGCCGCCGAGGGCCTCGACGCGGTCCTGCAATCCGAGGAGCCCGGAGCCCGCGGCAGACGAGGCACCGCCGACGCCGTCGTCCCGGATCACGAGGTGCAACAGGGTGCCATCCTCCGTCCCCAGCGACACGGACACCTCGGAGGCTCGCGCGTGCTTGGCGGCATTGGTGAGCGCCTCGGCGACCACATAGTAGGCGGCCACCTCGACCGATTCCACGAAGCGGTCCTCGACAGCCATGTCGAGGGAAACGGGGACTGCCGAGCGACGTGCCAGCGTCCGCACCGCCGATCCGAGCCCGCCCTTCGACAGGATCGCCGGATGGATGCCGTGGGAGAGTTCGCGCAGATCCTCCGACACCCCCTTCAACCCCGAGGCGACGGCCGACAGCTGCTCCTTCACGTCCACCCACTCGGCAGGCACAGATGCTTGCGTCATCCGCACCTCGAGCCCCAACGACACCAGTCGCTGCTGAGCCCCGTCGTGCAGATCGCGTTCCAGGCGACGCCGGGCCTCGTCGGAGGCCGCGACGATCCTCGCGCGCGAGGCGAGCAGTTCGGCACGGGTCACCGCATTCGCGATCGCGGTCGCAACGAGATCGGCGAAGTCACCGAGTCGCGCCTCGGTGTCCGGTGGCAGCGGCTCGGCGCGGCGCGAACCGACGATCGCCGCACCCCACACCCGGGAGTCCACGACGATCGGGACTCCCACGATCGATCCGAAGCCCCCCTCGCGAATGCGGGTCGCGACTTCCCCACCGACATGTTCGTGGTCGTCGATCCTGGCGGCGCGGCCGGTGCGGAGAACGATCGCCCCGACGTCGTCGCCCTCCATCGGGATTCTCTCGCCGATGACGGACATCCCGGTGACCCCCGGCTCGTATCGAACGGCGACCAACGTCCCCGTTCCGTCCCCGTCGTTGCGAAGGAGCACCGCGTTGACCACGTGCAGCCAGAGCGCGAGTTCCTCCGCCACCGCTGTGAACACCTCCGGTGGGCTCACCCCACGCGCCGCCAGTGTCGCCACTCGGCGCAGTGCGGCCTGGTGCGCGGCGAGGATACCGAGTTCGTCGCGGCTCGCCTCGGCCTCGCGCCGGCGCAGGACCGCCTCGGCGGTCCGCAATCTGGCCTGACCGGCCATCAGGTTGGCCACCAGGGCGACGGGTAGGAAGACCAGGATGGCCACCCAGTCGCCGGGTTTGGTCGGAAGCAGGGACCCCGCCACCTGGAGGTGGAAGTAGACATAGACGACTGCGCTCACCAACGTCGTCATCACCGACAGCACGAATCCCCAGCGAGCCGAGACCACCAGGACTCCGAGCAGGAACACCGCACCGAAGGCGTTCTGCGGCGCGATCGTGTCGAGCTGATGCACCACAACGGTTTCCACGGTGATCACGGTGGCGGCGACCACCACGCCCAACCACAGCGGAGGAGTGGTCGGGCGCACCAGGAGAGCGATCAGACGCGCAGGCATCTCTCGCGCGTCCGCATCGAAAGCCCCGAACCGGGACGCCGCGTCGCGCCGCGACAGCGCTCCGATTGACCGCCCTGACCACTTTCGTGTCATCGTGCTTGCTCGGATCAGTCGTGGAGTTCTCGGACAGACCTCGATGTGCATCATATCGAGTGACCCTCCCCGTCTCGACGGCTTGCTCCCGTCGGTCGGCTGACACCGGCCGATGTCGCTACGCTGGACACAGGCCGATGCAGTAGACCTTGGGAGGACCCGGTGGTAGCCGTACAGATACAGGTGGGTGATCTGGTGCAGGCGTCCGGTCACGCCGGCCCCTGGCTGGTGGTCGAGATCAGCAAGGGCATGGCGTCGCTGCAGCATCCCGACGGACATCGACTCTCGGTCCGGACGACGACGCTCTCCGTGGTGCACAAGGCGACGAGCCCGGCGGGTGAGGTCCAGCCCCATCCCGACGAACAGCCGGGAGACGCGCCCACCCTCTTCGACTAGTCGAGGATCGTGGTGACCACGGCCGTGGTGGCGGGTGTCCGCGGGGTCGAACCGAACCCGAATCGAACGGGCGGATCCACCGGCCGCAGCGCTCCGAGGTCGTCACCCCGCCAGGAGGCGGACATACCGGACAGTCGCCGCTGATCGACGGCGCCGTAGAACTCGCGGCGACCGTTGCCTGCGGTGCCGCGGGTGCGCACACCCCGGAGCGCGACGCGGGCGATGGGGTCGCTGACCACACAGAACCACGGTGCGCCCGCGACGGCCCGCGGCAACAGATTCAGCAGACGCCCGAGCGTCGTGCGGGCGCCGACGTCGAACCGGACATGCAGATCGCCGGCGTCGACCGTCCGACCGTCGCCGGACCGCGTGTAGTGGACGGGCGTGATCACCGCCCGGTCGAAGGTGTACGTCGAGGTGACGAAATCGCGGACGGCGTCCGACGGGGCGAGGAGGACGCGGTGACCGTCGGCGAATTCGACCATCACGTCGCTGAACTCACCGAGCGGCGACCGCGACCAGTGCCCGACGACGATGCGGACCCCGGACCCGGTGCCGACGCCCGTGATCTCCCCCTCGAAGCGCCGGCGGGTCATCCGGTCAGGTGCCGGTACGCGGCGGCGCCCGGGTCGGCCAGCACGGTGCGGAGAACGAATCGTGTTTGCGCCGTGGCGTATTGGTCGACGGTGTAGCGGGACGCGAAGTGCCAGTGCTTGAGCGCCCACCCGTGCGCGAGCATCATCAGGTCGAACGTGGTGAGGTCGACGTCGAGGTCGCTCGCGACGCCCGACGCGATCGCCGCCTCGAGAGCGTCGTGGAGCGGCTTGGACGTCGCCACCTCGAGTTCCTTGATCTTCTCGCGCCCCTCCGGGTCGAGTGTCCGGCTCTCCCGGTAGGTCAGGACGACGGCGTCGAGATTCTCGTCGACGATCTCGACGTACCGCCGGAACCCGGCCACCAGTCGTTCGATGGGGTCGGTTCCCGCCGCGTCCATCGCCGGCTCGAGCTGGTCGCGGAAGGCGTCGAGAATGTCGACGATCGTGGCGAGGAGGATCTCCTCCTTGCCACCGAAGTACTTGTAGATCAGCCCGACACTCACCTCGGCCTCGTCAGCGAGAGCCTGCATGGACATCTGGTGAAAACCCGTCCGCTGCATCACGGTGACGGCGGCGTCGAGCACCTGACGCCGCCGCGAACTGACGCGGACGGCGCGGACCGCTTCGTCGAGAGGGAGGGCGGACGTGTCCTTCGCCATGACAGATGACCTTTCCTTGCCGGCAAATCTGCGGTGAATGGGTATTCACAGTAGCTCGCCCGGGACCGGAACCGCAGTCCGGCCCGGATCAGATACCGAGATCCTTCGCGACGATCGTCTTCATGATCTCGGTGGTGCCGCCGTAGATGGTCTGGATCCGCGCGTCGACGAACGCGCGTGCCACAGCGTACTCACGCATGTACCCGTACCCGCCGTGCAGTTGCAGGCACCGGTCGGCGACGCGGACCTGCAGTTCGGTGGTCCACCACTTGAGCCGCGCGGCCCGGGCCGGGGTCAGCTCGCCGCGGACGTGCTGCCGAATGCAGTCGTCGAGGTACGTCCTGGCCAGGTCGAGTTCCGTGGCGAGTTCCGCGAGAACGAACTGGGTGTTCTGGAAACCGGCGATCGGCTGCCCGAAGGCGCTGCGCTCCTTCACGTACTCCAGGGTCGTCTCGAGCACACCCTCGGCGGCCGAGACGGCGCCGACGGACAGCGAGAGGCGTTCCTGCGGCAGATTGTGGACGAGCTGATAGAAGCCCCGGCCCTCCTCACCGAGCAGGTTCGCCACCGGCACCCGCATGTCGGTGAACGTCAGTTCGCTCGTGTCCTGGGCGTGCAGTCCGATCTTCTCCAGGTTGCGCCCGCGGGAGAATCCGGGCGTGTCCGATTCGACGACCAGCAGCGACAATCCCTTGTGCTTGTCGGCCGACGTGCGGACGGCGACGACGAAGAGCGTGCCGTTCTGACCGTTGGAGATGAACGTCTTGCTACCGTTCACCACGTAGTGCTCGCCGTCGCGCACCGCGGTGGTGCGGATGCCGGTGAGGTCGCTGCCGGTGCCCGGCTCCGTCATCGCGATGCCGAGGATCGTCTCCCCGGTGACGGTCCCGGGTAGCCACCGCGCTTTCTGCTCCGGCGTCGTCATGTCCGTCAGGTACGGCAGCACCACGTCGTTCTGGAGTGAGAACGCGATGCCCGCGGCGGCGGCGCCCGCCCGGTTGACCTCGTCGACGACGATCGCGTTGTACCGGAAGTCCTCCACTCCGGGGCCGCCGTACTCTTCGGGAACCGAGAAGCCGAGCAGCCCCTGCTTCCCCGCTTCGGTGAACATCGCCGCGTCGAGGCAGCTGTCGTTCTCCCACTGCTCGTGGTGCGGAACGATCCGCTCGCGCACGAAGCTGCGGACACTGTCCCGGAACTGATGGTGCTCGGACTCGTAGTCGATGGTCATGGTGTTCGTCTCCTATCCGCGGAACGCGTTCTCACCGGTGAAGGCCTGGCCGAGCACCAGCTGATGCATCTCGGGTGTCCCCTCGTAGGTGAGGACCGATTCGAGATTGACCATGTGGCGAATGACGGGGAATTCCAGTGAGATTCCGTTGCCGCCCAGGATCGTGCGTGCTGTGCGGCAGATCTCGATGGCCTCACGCGTGTTGTTGAGTTTGCCGAAGCTGACCTGATCCGGCCGCAGCCCGACCGTGTCCTTGAGCCGGCCCAGGTGCAGCGACAGCAACTGCCCCTTGTGGAGTTCCACCGCCATGTCGGCCAACTTGGCCTGCGTGAGCTGGAATCCGCCGATGGGCCGCCCGAACTGGGCCCGGTCCTTCGAGTACTGCAGCGCCGCCTGCCACGCGGACCGCGCCGCCCCCATCGCGCCCCACACGATGCCGTACCGCGCCTCGGACAGACTGCTCAGCGGGGCCCGCACACCGCGGGCGCCGGGGAGCATCGCCGATTCGGGCAGCCGCACGTTGTCGAGCACCAGTTCGCTGGTGACCGAGGCGCGCAGCGACATCTTGTGCTTGATCAGCGGGGCGCTGAATCCGGGGGTGTCGGTCGGGACGACGAATCCGCGGATCCCGTCGTCGGTGCCCGCCCACACCACGGCGACGTCGGCGATGCTGCCGTTGGTGATCCACATCTTGCGTCCGTTGAGGATCCAGTCGGAGCCGTCCCGCTTGGCGCGGGTCGACATCGACGCGGGATCGGAGCCCGCGTCCGGTTCGGTGAGTCCGAAACAGCCGATGATCTCACCCGCCGCCATCCCGGGCAGCCATTGGTTCTTCTGTTCCTCGGATCCGTTGTTCCAGATCGAGAACATCGCCAGGGAGCCCTGGACGGACACCAGGGAACGGATCCCGGAGTCGCAGGCCTCGAGTTCGAGGCACGCCAATCCGTAGTGGACGGCCGAGGATCCGCCGCACCCGTAGCCCTCGAGGTGCATGCCGAGGACCCCGAGCTTCCCGAATTCCTTCGCCAGTTCCCGGGCCCCCGGCAGTTCGCCGGCCTCGAACCAGTCGGCGATGTGCGGGGTGACGTGTTCGGCGCAGAACTTCCGGACGGTGTCGCGCACGGCGAGTTCGTCGTCCGAGTACAGCGAATCGATGTCGAGCGGATCGACCGCACTGAACGGCCGGGGTTGTGCGTGCGTGGTCATGACGATGTCCTTTACGAGCCGATGGTCTGGGATCCGCGGGCACGCGGAACCACGAAGGCCCCGCTCTCGAATTCCCTGCGTGCGGTGTCGGTGGCCTTGTAGTGCAGCTTCTTTCCCGTCGCCGACACCGGGAGCGATTCGACGAAGCGGTAGGCGCGGGGCCGCTTGAACTGCGACAGCATCGGGTGGCTGCGGCAGAAGTCGTCCAGTTCGTCCGCGGACGGCACCGGCGCGGTGGTGACGACGTAGGCGACGACGACCTGACCCCACTTGTCGTCCGGAACACCGACCACCAGCGAATCGGTGACCGACGGGTGCCCGCCCAGCGCCTCCTCGATCTGCACCGGGTGCACGTTCTCGCCGCCGGACAGCAGCATGTCGTCCTTGCGGCCGACGATGGTCACGAACTCCTTCTCGTCCCAGGTGGCGAGGTCGCCGATGTGCAGCCAGCCGTCGCGGAACTTCTGCTTCTCCTGGTGCGGCGCATCGAAGTACGCGTTGGCCCCCTTCGGGGAGCGCACGATGACCTCCCCGATCTCGGAGCCGTCCTTGGCGACGGTCTCGTGGGCGTCGGCGAGGCGGTCGTCGAACAGTTTGACCACGGCGACGTCGTCGTCGATGCAGGCCCGCCCCGCTGTTCCGGCGTGCTCCGGCAGATCGGTGGGCCGCAGGAAGGTGTTCCAGAATCCTTCGGTGCTTCCGTAGCCGTTGAAGATGCGGGGATTGAGGACCTTCTGATAGTGCAGCGCGGCCTCCCGCTCGAGGGGAGCGCCCATGGTGACGATGCCCTTCAGACTGGACAGGTCCCGGGGCTTCTCCTCCTGAGCGCGCGCGAGCATGGCCAGGTTGGTCGGCGCGCCGATCAGGAACGTCAGCTCGTGCTCCTCGACGTAGTCGAGGGTGGTCCGGGCGTCGAAGCTCCGGAGCGGCACGAGCGACGCCCCGAGGTAGAACGTCGGATTCGGTCCGGCGCAGTACAGCCCGCCGCGGTGGAACCACGGGGTCATGTTCAGTGTCTTGTCTTCGGCCGACAGCGGGAAGTGCATGATCACGTCGTGTGCGCTGAAGATCTCGATCATGCTGTTGAGCGGGACCCCCTTGGGCATGCCGGTGGTTCCCGACGTGAACAGCCGCGTGGTCTCGTCCCACACGGTGCGCGTCACCTCCGGCGGCGACGCCGACTCGGCCACGAGTTCGTCGAACCGGATCACCTCGAACCCGTTTCCCTGCACGGGTTCTCCTGGACCGACGGCGACGACGAGGGCGGGCTTGTGCGCCGCACGCGCCAGCGCGTCCTGCACCATGGGCCCGATCTCGGTGTCGTAGACGAACACCGTGGGACGGTTGGCGTCGAGGATGAATGCCGTCTCGCCGGAGGCGAGCCGGAAGTTCATCGGGGATCCGACTGCGCCGCAGGCCTGCCCGGCCAGATAGAGCTGGGCGAACTCGGGGCCGTTGAACAACTGGTAGGCCACGACGGCGCCCGGCGTGACGCCGGCGCGGGCGAGCCCGGTGGCGAGCCGGTCCACGCGATCGCCGAGTGCGGCATAGGTCCAGCTCTCGCCGGTCGACGGGGACTGCATCGCGAGTCGATCGGCGTACCGGTGCGTGTTGCGCCGGAAGCCGTTCAGATAGGTGAAGTCGTGCTCGAAGTACTGACGATAGGCGTGGGCGTCGTATGCGTACGTCATGATGAGTCTCCCGTCCCGGTTCTCGGTCAGCCGGCCATGGTGAGGCCACCGCTGACGCTGATCACCTGGCCCGTGATGAACGATGCGGATTCTGACGTGAAGAACACGACCGGCGCCGCGACCTCTTCCGGCCGGGCGAGCCTGCGGAACGGAATGGCCTTGACCAGAGCCTCTTTGAGCTTCTCTGCCTGCGCCTGGAACAGCGGGGTGTCGGTGGGCCCGGGGCAGACACAGTTGACGTTGATCTGGTACCGGGCCATCTCACGCGCCAGCGACTTCGACAGCGCGATCACGCCGCCCTTCGCACCGGCGTAGATGCTCTCGCCCGCGCTGCCGACCCGGCCGGCGTCGCTCGCGAGGTTGACGACGCGGCCGCCGGTACCCGCCTCCACCATGCCGGGGAGGAACGCGCTGCACATGTGCACGGGTCCGAGGTAGTTGATCGCGACGACCTTCTCCGCGAATTCGGTGGTGGCGTTGAGGAACTGGTCGGTGCGATCCCACCCCGCCGCGTTGACGAGGACGTTCGGCACCCCCACCTCGGCCGTCACCCGATCGCGTAACGCGTCGACCTGACCGCGATCCGCGACGTCGACCGTCATCGGGAAGAGCCGGTCGGGCCGTTCGGCGGCCGTCTTCTCCGCGGCCTGGAGGTCGAGGTCGGCGACGACCACCCGGTCGCCCTGCTCCGCGAGTGCGAGCGCGATGGCCCGGCCGATGCCGGATCCCGCGCCGGTGACCACTGCGATGTTGTTGCTCATGGTTTTCCTCTTCCCGTGCGTTCGGACTCAGGCGTTCACGTACTTGCCGAACTCGGGCTTGCGCTTCTCCGCGAACGCGGCCGCACCCTCGAGGCCCTCGGGTGAGTGCGTGAACAGGTCCAGCGCCGACATCGCGAGATTGCTCAGTCCGGCCTGGTGGTCGGTGTCGGCGTTGAACGACTGCTTCAGGAAGCGCAGCGCGGTGGGGCTCTTCTCCGCGATCTCCGCGGCGACGGCCTTCGCCTCGTCGAGCAGGCGGTCGGCGGGAACCACCCAGTTGACCAGGCCCCAGCGTTCGGCGGTGACGGCGTCGTACTGACGGCAGAGGTACCAGATCTCGCGGGCGCGCTTCTCGCCGACGACGCGCGCCAGGAACGCGGAGCCGAATCCGGCGTCGAAGGAGCCCACCCGGGGACCGGCCTGGCCGAACTTAGCCGTCTCGGACGCGATGGTGAGGTCGCAGAGAACGTGGAGGACGTGGCCGCCGCCGACGGCGATACCGTTCACCGCCGCGATGACGGGCTTGGGGACGTCGCGGATCAGCTTGTGCAGGTTGCCGATCTCGAACATTCCGCTCTCGGTGGGCCCGTAGTCGCCGGTCTCCGCGCGCTGCTTCACGTCGCCGCCGGTGCAGAAGGCCTTCTCTCCCGCCCCGGTGAGGATGATCGCCTGCACCGCGTCGTCGGCCCACGCCGAGCGGAAGGCTTTGATCAACTCCTCGACCGTCTTGCCGCGGAAGGCGTTGTAGCGCGCCGGGCGGTTGATCGTGACGACCGCTGCCGGGCCGTCGACCTCGTAGGTGATGTCTTCGTAAACGGTCACGGTGATTCCTTTCTCGAAAGCCGGAAATGAGGGTCAGTTCAAAACTTATGAACTTCTATTCGGTACGAATGAACGTACATTCACCCGACGGGGTGTGTCAAGAGTCACCCCGCCCGCGGCGGCTACAGGAAGGCGCTGATTCCGGTCTCGGCGCGGCCGATCAGCAGCTTCTGGATCTGGCTCGTGCCCTCGTACAGCGTCATGACACGGGCGTCGCGCATGTACTTGGCCACGGGGTACTCGTCCACGTAGCCGTACCCGCCGAACAGCTGGATCGCATTGTTTGCCGCGCGGACCGCGGCCTCGCTGCAGAAGTACTTCGCCTTCGACGCGGCCGTGCCGAAGGGCTCACCGCGCTCGATCAGGTCGGCCGCCCGCCAGGTGAGGAGCCGACCGGCGTCGGCGTCGACCGACATGTCGGCGATCATGTCCTGCACGAGCTGGAACGATGCGAGCGGACGGTCGAACTGCGTGCGTTCGCGGGCGTAGTCCACGGCCGCCTCGAGGCAGCCCTGGATGATCCCCACACATCCGGCACCCACCGAGACGCGCCCCTTGTCCAGCGAGTGCATCGCGATCGAGAAGCCCTGCCCCTCGGATCCGAGCAGGCAACTCGCCGGCACGCGCACGTCGGTGAACGACAACTCGGCGGTCGCCTGCCCGCGGAGCCCCAGCTTCCCGTGGATCTCCCGGGATTCGAAGCCGGGCGTGTCCGTCGGCACCAGGAACGCCGAAACCCCCTTGGGCCCCGGACCTCCGGTGCGCGCGAACACCAGGCACACCTTCGCCCACGTGCCGTTGGTGATGAAGATCTTGGACCCGTTGATGACGTAGTCGTCGCCGCTGCGCACCGCCTTCGTTTTCAGGTTGCCGGGGTCGGACCCGTTGTCCGGCTCGGTGAGCCCGAAGCAGGCGAGCGCCTCCCCGGACGCGATGCGCGGAAGCCATTCGTGTTTCTGATCCTCGGTGCCGTGCGAAAGGATCACCTTGCCCACGAGACCCATCGACACCGACACGATGCCCCGGACGGCAGAGTCGGCCCGGCCGAGTTCCTCCATTCCGAGGCAGTACGTGATGTAGTCGCCGCCGAGTCCGCCGTACTCCTCCGGGATGGTCATTCCGAAGAACCCGATGTCGGCGAGTTTCGGGACGATCGACGTGTCCACCGATTCGGCGCGGTCCCACGCGGCGCGGTGCGGGACGACCTCCTTGTTCAGGAAGTCGCGGGCAAGCTGCCGGAACTCCTTCTGCTCCTCGGTCAGTGCCAGGTCCATGGTTGCTCCTCGATGCCGCGATGAATGTTCAATCACCATTTGTGAGCGATACCTCACTCAGAGTGAAGTTATATTCACTCTGGTGAAGGCGTCAACCCTCGATCCGCTCGGGCACTCGCCCGGTGCGCCGTCCCTGAGTACGCTCGACACATGCCGGTCACCTGGTCGGACGAGGTCGATGAGGTCCTGCGCGACGATCTGACCTGCGGGTTCGCGTACATCACGCCCGCAGGCGGCGCCGTGGTGACAGCGGTCGCGCCGCTGGGGCTGCGCGACCGCGAACGGGGAACGGTCGGCTTCACCACCTCGCTCGGCTTCGGCCGCAAGCTCGACCGCATCAAGGACGAGCCCCGGGTGGCGCTGGCCTATCACGCGCGCGAGCACGGCATCGGCGACGGCACCAACCGGCACTACGTGCTCGTACAGGGAGACGCGACGTTCGACCCGACCCCCGACCGGGAAGTCCTCGACGCCATCGGCGAGCGCCTGGTCCCGTACATGGGACAGCCGAGGCGGGGCCCGTTCTGGGACCGCTGGCTCAGCGCCTACTACACCGACCGGGTACCGGTGACGGTCGCGGTGACACGGATCGTCGCCTGGCCCGACCTGCGCATGAAAGGCAGGCCCGAGGTCTTCGGCGCACCGCTCCCGAGCGTCGAGGCGCCTCCCCAGGAGCCCCCGAAGAAGGGCACCGGCCCACGGGTGGATGCGACGAACGCCGGTGAGCGTGCCGGAAAGCTCCCGCACCGGCTGGTCGCCTACCGCCAGGCGGACGGTTATCCGGCGATCGCGCCGGTCGAGGTGAAGTCCGCGAGCAGCGACGGCGTGCGTCTGACCGTTCCCGTGGGGGTGCCCCAGGGCGGCCGCCGCGCCGGCCTGCTGGCCCACTCCTATCGCGCCAAGCTCATCGGACTCGAGTCGCGTCAGAACACCGGCTGGATCGAGGTGACGGGCACCGAGGCCCTGTACGCACCACACACCGAGTCCGGTTTCGCGGCGCCGCCGAACAAGACGATCATGCTGCTGGCCAACGGGTTCATGGCCCGGCGAGGGTTGGCGAAGGCCCGTAAAGAGGGCCGGGCCCAGGCCCTGGGCCGCTGATCCGGACGACGCCGCCGTCGTCACAGCCTCGTCGCGGTATCCTCACCTCAACCGAACCTTCGGTCGGCTCCCGTGGAAGACGGTGCACCGATGGGGTGAAGTTCTGCACCTGGAAGGATTGCGCGCATGACTACGGCACGCCCCGCACGGAAGACCGGATCGCCCGGACGTCCCGGATACGACCTCGACTCGCTGCTCGCGGTCGCCGTCAAGGTCTTCAACGACAAGGGTTACGACGGCACCAGCATGGAGGTGCTGGCCCAGCGACTGGGGATCACGAAGTCGTCGATCTACCACCACGTGTCCGGGAAGTCGGAACTGCTGGAACTGGCGCTGTCGCGCGCACTCAACGCCCTGTTCGCGGTCACCACCGAGGAGAAGGCGACCAGCGGCCGGTACATCGACCGTCTGGAATACCTCGTCCGTCGGAGTGTCGAGGTCCTGGCCGCCGAACTCCCCTACGTCACACTGCTGCTGCGCGTGCGCGGCAACACCGCCGTGGAGCGTCGCGCCCTCGCCCGCCGCCGCGAGTTCGACGCCTTCGTCAGCGACCTCGTGGTCGCGGCGGCGGAGGAGGGCGACCTGCGGCCCGGAATCGACCCCGCGCTCACCAGCCGACTCGTGTTCGGCACCGTCAACTCGCTGATCGAGTGGTACCGCCCCCGCACCGGCGGGACGGTCGCCGACCTCGCGGACGCCGTCGTCGAGCTTACATTCGACGGACTGCGCCGCACCTGACCGGTCAGGCCGGCTGGTGGCGGGCGCGCCGGTAGCGCTCGTAGATCACGCGCGAGCCGAAGGTCCTGGTCTCGAGCAGGTGAAGCCGAATGTCCTCGGTGACCGGCGGCAGGTAGGGCGTGCCGCCGCCGACGACGACCGGGTTGCGAAACATGCGCAGCTCATCGACGAGGCCGAGCTCGATCGCTGCCGCGGCGAGGCCGGCGCCGCCGATCGAGACGTCCTTGTCGGTCGCGGCGAGCGCCGCCGCGACCTCCTCTGCCACCGACGCCTCGGCGAGCCGGGCGTTGCCCTGAACGCGGTCGAGCGTGCGACTGAAGACGACCTTCGGGATAGCGCACCAGACGTCGGCGAACGCGTCCCCCAGCTCGTTGTCGCGTAACGACGGATCCGTCTCCCACGGCAGCATGGTCTCGTAAAGCCTACGGCCGCACAGATAGCCGCCGAGCTCCCGGGTCTGCGCGACGTGGAAACGAAACTGCTCGTCTTCCGGGACCGTCCACGCGAACCCGCCCGCCCGGTCGTTGATGAAGCCGTCCACCGAGACGCTCATCGAGTAGATCAGCATGACATCGAGCCCATCACACCGGAGCGACGGACGATAATCGCGCTGAAGTTCACCATTGAGCTCGATCGTACGGCCATTGCCGGGTCAGTATCGGCGGACCAGTTCGGGGTGACGTCCCATACGCCTCGGCCTTCAGACGAGGGCAGACGGGTAACGGTCGACTACGTCCGGTGGGTGTTGAGTCGGGCGGCTTGGCGGGTGAGGTGGTCGCGTTCGGGGAGGTTGGGTGCCTTACGCGCCGCCTCGGTGTACAGCCTTGCCGCCGTTGCGAAGTCGCCGTCGCGTTCATGGAGGTACGCCGCGACGGCCGCGTGGCGGGGCAGGGAGGAATCGAGCGCTGCGAGTTCGGCGAGACCGGCCCGAGGACCGTCGGCCTCGCCGACCGCGACGGCGCGGTTGAGACGGGCCACCGGACTGTCGGTGAGACGCACCAACTCGTCGTACCACTCGACGATCTGCACCCAGTCGGTCTCCTCCGCCTTCTGGGCGTCGGCGTGGAGCGCGGCGATGGCCGCCTGGGCCTGGAATTCCCCCAGCCGGTCCCGGGCGAGGGCTGCCTGGAGCACGTCGACCCCCTCGGCGATCAGGCGGGTATCCCACAGGCCGCGGTCCTGCTCGGCGAGTGGCACGAGCCTGCCGTCGGAGCCGGTTCGCGCCGGGCGCCGGGCGTGGTGGAGCAGCATCAGCGCGAGCAGACCCGCCACCTCCTCGTGCTCGGTCATGGCCGCCAATTGGCGGGTGAGGCGGATCGCCTCGACGGCCAGATCGACATCACCGGAGTAGCCCTCATTGAAGACGAGGTAGAGCACGCGCAGCACGGTGGCCACGTCGCCGTGCTGGTCGAAACGGACGCTCGAGACGGTCCGCTTGGCCCGGCTGATCCGCTGCGCCATCGTCGCCTCCGGCACGAGGTAGGCCTGCGCGATCTGCCGCGTGGTCAGGCCGCCGACGGCGCGCAGCGTCAGCGCGACCGCCGAGGCCGGGGTCAGGGACGGGTGCGCACACAGGAAGTACAGCTGGAGTGTGTCATCCGCCGCCTCGCCCTGGCCGGGCAGGGGCTCGGCGTCGACGAGCACCTCGCGGTTTCGGCGGGAGGTATCGGCGCGGGTGGCGTCGAGGAACCTGCGCCAGGCCACCGTGACCAGCCAGCCCTTGGGGTCCCTCGGTGGGTCGTCCGGCCACACTCGCACCGCCTCGACCAGGGCGTCCTGCACGGCGTCCTCGGCCGCCGCGAAATCGGCTCCGCGGCGGACGAGGATCCCGATCACGGTCGGGGTGAGGGACCGCAGCAGGGCATCGTCCATGTCCGTCACTCCGTGACGGTCGCGGTATCGCTTCTGTGGTCGTCGTGGCACCGGTCTGCGGCCAGGAACGGGCGCACCTCGAGCCACTCGTGGATGGGTTTGCCGCCCGCCCCCGGCGCGGCCGAGAGGTCGCCGGCCAGTTCGAGCGCCCGCTCGTAGCTGTCGACGTCGATCACCATCCAGCCGGCGATCAGGTCCTTGGTCTCCGCGAACGGGCCGTCGGTGACCGGCGGGCGTCCCTCGCCGTCGGACCGCACGAACGTCCCCTCCGGGGACAGCGCCTGCCCGTCGACGAACTCGCCGGTGCCCTCGAGCCGGGTGGCGAAGTCCTGCATGTACTGCACGTGCGCCGAGATCTCCTCCGGCGTCCACTGGTCCATCGGCACGTCGTTGACCGCCGCCGGGGCGCCTCGGTAGTGCTTGAGCAGCAAGTACTTGGCCATCGTGTTCTCCTCGATGCTGGTGCGACCCATTGTGGTCGCATTCACCTCGGGGACGGAGCCGGACACGGGTTCTCGACATCGCCGCCGAAGAATTTTCGGAGACGTGGTCACGGTTTGTTCACTCGTCGAACTGATCAATGGAGGGTGGGCCGGTAGATCAGCTCCTGGATGTGGTGGTCGAGCGTCCGGGTATCGACCAGTTCCAGGTCGAAGTCGGCCGCACCCCGGAAGATCGGGTCCAGCCCGGTCTGACCGGTGATGACCGGGAAGAGCGTCACCTGCACGTGGTCGACGAGGCCGGCGGCCATCAGCGCCCGGTTCATCGACAGGCTGCCGTGCGAGCGCAACGGCACCTCGGACTCCTCCTTGAGCCGGGCGACGACGTCGACGGCGTCACCGCTCACGACGGTCGCGTCGGGCCAGTCGAGGGGTCCTTCCAGCGTCGACGACACGACCGTCGCCGGCAGACTCCTCATCCGAGTAACCCATGGGTCACGCACCTCGGATTCCTCGGTGCTCGCGGCCAGCATCTCCGCAAACAGCCGATACGTCTTGGCCCCGAACACCATCCGCTGGTCCGGGCCGTACAAGTCGAGGCGGTGGTCGAGCAACTCGGGGCCCTGCTTACCCCAGTAGCCGGTCCAGTTGGCACTGGCGGCGCCGTACCCGTCGAGGCTGGAAAAGACGTCGAAGGTGTAGGTCGCGGTCATGTCGTTCTCCTCGAGTGCAGTTTCGATCGGTACGAGTACAGACTGGGAACCGCTCCAAGACTCATCGCCGACGGAGGGGCGGCCTGCCTCCCCTCGCTTCTGACCAGCGCACAGCCACGCTGATCACCGGTGCTCCGGTCCGTCCACCGCTCCTGCAGCGGAGGACGCGGCGAAGCCTTGGCGTGCCGCCATCGCGCCCGCGAATGTGGTGCTGCCGATGGTGACGAGGGCACCGAGGATCAGCGCCGAGGGCTCACCGGGCTGGAGGATGTGCGACTGCTCGCCGATGGTCGCCGCCGCGATCGGGACGCCCAGCTGAGCCGACGCCAATGCAGCGAGGGCCAGTGGCTGCCCGAGCAGCCGGATCGCGCAGTGAACGGCCACGGCGGCGAGTCCGAGCGCGATGCCGAGCAGGATCAGCGAAGGATGCGCACGGAGGTCACGCAGGTTCAGCGAGGCGCCCAGCCATACGAAGAACAGTGGACCGAGGAATCCTTCGGTAATCGAGAACAGCTGTTTGGCCAGGCGCCGCGGCTCACCCACGCCCGCGACGGCCAGCCCGAGCGCGAAGCCGGCAAGCATGATCGAGACGTGAGTGTGCACGGCCAACGCTGCGAGCGCGAACAGCACGCTGAGGTTGATCCGCAGTTCCAGCGCGAAGCGGCGGTCCTTCGATTCCTGGTGCAGACTGAGCAGCCAGCCGCGGCCGTCTGCAAACTTCAGGAACGCGTAGAACAGTGCCGCCGACGCCGCCACCGCGACAGCACCGATCGCCGCGCGTGGGGCCTGGGCAGGGTTGATCACGAGCGGTAGAGCGATGATGCACGCGGTGTCCGCGACCGCGACCTGCGCCATCGTCTGGACTACCGGTGTGCCCTCCAGCCGCAACGAGTCGATCAGCGGTAGCACCAGCGCCGCCGACGACGACGCGATGAGCACCGCGTACAGGGCCGCATGGCCGGTGCCGAATGCCCGGGCGATCCCGAACCCGGCTGCCGCCGCGAGGACCCCGACGATTGCCGCCCGCGCGGCGCCCGTCGCGAGAGCGGGCCGGATCGTCGCGTCGCGAACGGGCACATGGGTGCCGGCGACGAACATGATCAACGCGAATCCGATGTCCGCAAGAAAGGTGAAGGTGGGATCTTCCGGGTGGATCAAGCGGATACCCGTCGTGCCCACGAGAATCCCGACGAGCAACTCGCCGAGCATCACCGGCAGGTGCCACTCCCGCCGAAGCGCCAGCAAGGGACCGGCCAGGGCGGCTGCCGAGATCAGGGCGAGGGTCTCGAACGACATCCGTGGATCTCAGCTCGCCGGCGGCAAGCTCGTCAGCCGACACGGGATCTGTGTGTTCTCATCGGTGTGGTAGCTCGCGCACACACGGTGATAGCCGTCTGCCACTTCGAGGGCCGTGCCCGCCTCCAGATCGCCGCGCACGAGCAGGATGGGCGAAAGGGGTGTGCCGTCTTCGATCTTCCGCAGGTCGGCGGCCACATGCGCGTTGTCCGGAGGCAGCAGACGCAGCCGCGACGCGCGCAGGATGTCCTTGGCCTTGTGGAGCGTGACCGGAGCCGTCCTCAGTCCCGCGACGATTCGTTCGACGGTCTCCCGGGACGTGAGTAGATCCAGGTACGCGGCAGCGGCCGGGTAATCGTGTTCCTCGGGCGCCTCGCGCCACCGCACTTTCGGCATGCGCATATTGTCCCCTCGCCGGGGCGCCGATCTCAGCGTTACGGCCGAGGTCGGCGGTTGCCCTTGCCATCAGATCAGGACGATTGCTCGACGTATGCAGCCAGGTTGGCCAGCGAGGACGAGATCCCCGCCTCGTGCGCGGATTGCTCGATGCCCGGCGGCACGTTGGTCGCGCTCACGACGACCTCGGTGCCACGAGGGACCGGGGTGAGCTCCCATGTCATCGTCATCGTGCCGGCGAATGCGGCGTCGTCGGCCACGAACACGGCTCGTTGAACCACGCGCTCGCCGGGCGTCAGCTCGGCGAACTCGCCCTCGACCACATCCTCGGCATCGGTGGTCTTGCCTGGTGAGTCGGTCGGATCGAGGTAGGTCAGCACCATCCGGAAGCCGCCGCCCGGCCGCGGGTCGAAGCGTTCGAGTCGCCCCCTCATGCCTTCCGGTGGCAGCCACTGCTCGAGCGCCTCGGCGTCGACGAGCGCGGCGTAGACAGCGGCGGGCGGGGCGGCGACGGTCCTGCTCACGCGGTCGATCCGTTCCATCCCATGAGCGTAGCGACAACCACAACCGGTCGTGGGTGATGCGCGGTGCGCGCGCATGGGTGAGGATGGGTCGATCGCTGCGGCGCGGACAAGCTGTGGCGCGGAGAAGGAGTCGACGCGATGACGAAGTACCTGATTTCGTTCCCGAGTGGCGCCATGGTCATTCCCGAAGAAGGTTTGCAGGCGGTATCGGATGCGTCGCACGCGGTCGTGCAAGAGGCGAAGGACGCCGGCGTGTGGGTGTTCGGGGGCGGCATCGACGAGAGCGTTCCGCCTGTCATGGTCGACGGTGACGGGGCCGTGACCGAGGGCACGTACCCGCAGACGAGTCAACTGGAGGGTGGTTACGCGGTGCTGGAGTTGCCCTCCCGCGAGGCTGCGTTGACGTGGGCCGCGAAGTTCGCGGCTGCCTGCCGATGCGCGCAGGAGGTGCGTGCGTTCCACTACGATCCCGCCAGCTGACGGGTCTGGCATCGATCGCCTCGATGGCGCACGGCCTATCGGTGTGCGGTTCCGGGCGCCGTGGTCCGAGCGTCAGCTTTCCGAACGGGTCGGCGTCCACGGCCGAGCACCCAGCCGGCGTAACCGATGAACACGACCCCGCCACAGGCACCGGCCGCCGCGCTGGGCGCCAGGTCGGTGGCAAGCCCGAGACCGGCGGCGGCAACGGCCGCAACCGCGACCGCGACACCGGCACGAGCAAGGGCCCGAGCGTGAAATACCTTGCCCAGCGGAACGAAGTGGACACCGACGACGAACAGCGTCCAGGCCGCGTCGTAGGCCTGATGTCCGACCGCGGCGAGGAGCAGGTTGCCGCCCACGATCAGCGCGACCTCCACCGCCACCGTGCCCCAGTAGCGGCGGCGGACCCGAGGGTCCGCCATCGCCGAGCCGGTAGTCGTCAGCCTGCGCACCACCAGCACCATCACCAGCGCGATCAGGAGGACCGCCGAGATCACCTGACCGGCAACCAGATACGGGGTCCACGATGCCGGCGGGTTCTCCTGGGCCCAGCCGAACCAGGCGATCCCCGCAAGCGCCAGCACCGCCGCGCCGATCACCTCGCCGCGATCCCAGAGTCGCGCCATCGGCGGCGAAGCGCCGGCTATTCCTGTCGAGGCGGAAGCCATGACCCTCCCAGCAGTGTGTGTCGCGGTGTCGCCGTCACCGTAACCGTGCTCGCGCATTCGTCACAGCTCCAGAGACGGATTCGGGTGCTAGGCGTCCGTGGAACGTTCGGTGTTCGGGAGGTTCTCGGCGCCGGTGTCGATGGGGGCGGTGTCCTCACCAAGGTGCGGATCGGCATCGAACATCATGGCTTCCCTGCTGTCGCCGTAGCTGGGCCAGCCCGGAGTGCCGTGGGTTGCGAAGTCGATCCAGGTCTTGTGCATCGCGTCGGTGAGGGTGTCCGGTGCGGCGTCGCCGATGAGACCGCGGCAGGCGTCGGTGGTGTCGAAGACGAAGGGGACGTCGAGGCCGTGTGCGGCGCCGTGGTGGGGTGCCTGCCACGCGAATTCGTAGACGTAGCTGGTGCCCGGGTGGCGCAGCGCGGTGCGCCGGCTCGGCGACCGGAACAGCAGGTCCGTGTAGGCGGAGGTGAGGGCGTCCGCGGCGGTGACCTCGGGGTCGCGGAGACCGTGACGGTCGAGGAGCGCCTCGGCGCCGGGATACGTAGCAGCGAGCTCGGCGACGGCACGGTGCGCGTCGAAGCCGGCGAACTCCTCGGCACCGAGACCGAGGTTCGCTTCCTCGCGTGTGGTGCCGATCAGCAGGGCGATGTCCGGGGAGTGTGTGCTCGGGACTCCGATCGGGGCGGGCAGGACGTCGTCGCCGGTGGTGGGGAGGAACAGCGCGCGGCGGTGTCCCTGGTCGACACCGTTATCGTCGCGCAGGTCCGGGCGGGGCTCGGTTCTGAGCAGGGCTGCCTGGGCCCGGAACATCGCGGATTCCGGCATCGCCCGGAACGCCTCTGCCGTGGCGGGAATCGCGAGCCGCCGGGCGAGTGCCTGCGTGAGCTTCTCGGTGAGCGCGAGCGGGCGCGCCATCTCGTCGTGCCCGCTCTGGACGATGGCTCGTCGGAACAGGCCGGAGGCTTTCGGGGAGTGCAGCAGGAACGCGACCGAGGTGCCGCCGGCGGATTCTCCGAAGACGGTGACGTTGTCGGGGTTCCCGCCGAATCCCGCGATGTTGTCTTGGACCCACCGCAGTGCTGCGATCTGGTCGCGCAGCCCGACGTTCGTGCTTCCACCGGACGGGGCGAGAAAGCCCTCCGCGCCGAGTCGGTAGTTGACGGTGACCAGGATGACGCCGTCGCGGGCGAACGCGGCCCCGTCGAAGGCGGGGGCACTACTCGAGCCGATCATGAACCCACCGCCGTGGAGGTAGACCATCACCGGCAGCCCACTGGTGCCGGGGTCGGGCGTCCAGACGTTGAGGTTGAGGTAGTGGCCGTCGCCGACGACCCATCCGGGCCCGGTCAGGGGCGCCAGATGCGAATGGGCGGGGTGCAATCCCGGTTGCGGTGCGGTGGCACCGTACTCGGTGGCGTCCCGGGTGCCTTCCCACCGCTCGGCGGGTTGCGGGGGTGCGAAGCGTAGGTCGCCCGCAGGAGCGGCGGCATACGGCACTCCGAGGAAGCGGGCACCCCCGTCGGTGCGGGCACCGGAGATCTTCCCGGCGCCTGTGCTGAGGGTGGGAACGGTCATGAGAGGCCTTTCGCGGGCAGGGGGTTCGGCCGGCCGTTGAGCCACGACTCGATGTCGTCGAGCGCCGCCCGTGCCATCGGGGTCGGGTGGGCGGTGAATCCGTGGGGCGACTCCGGGTAGATGCGGAGATCGACGTCGACACCGGATGCCGACAGTCGTGCGGCCATGGCGAGGTTGTCCTGCAGCAGGATGTCGGTGTCTCCGACCACCATCAGGACCGGAGGCAGGCCGGCGAGGTCGGCATAGATCGGGGAAAAGTCGGGATGAGTGCGGTCCGACGCCGTGCCCGCGTAGGCGTCGAGAAAGTACTCGGCGGCGATCAGGCGTCCGGCCGGTGTCCGAGTGCTGAGGTCGTACGTTCCGAACTGCAGCACAGCGGAATCGACGGCGGCGACCCCCCGATCGCGCAGGCGCAGAAGCGTGGTCATGGCGAGCGTGGCGCCGGCCGAGAAGCCGCTGATGGAGATCTTCGTCGTTCCGAAGCGGTCCTCGGCGTGCTCGGCGAGCCAGAGCGCCGCGGTTTCGCAGTCATCGGGTGCGGCCGGCCACGGGTGTTCGGGCGCGAGCCGGTAGTCGACGCTCACGACGGCAACGCCGAGTGCGTTCGCGAGTCGGCGGTTGCGGACGTCGCTGCCGGCGGCCGATCCCATGTAGAAGCCGCCGCCGTGGATCTCCATGACGACACCCGTCGCCGTTCCGCCCGTGGGGGTGTGAATTCGCAGCGGGACTCGACGACCCTCGATGACGGCGACCTCTTCGACAGCCGGCGGGTTCGACTGGGCGGGGCCGACGGCATCGGCTCGCACTGCGCGCAATTCCTCCCAGCTGCCGGGACCCCGGCCGGCCACGCGCTGGGCGTAGAACGCGCGGGATTCGTCGACGAGAGGCAGTAGACGCGGGTCGATCAGGTGGGTCAGTCCGAATTTCATCGAGGCTCACAGTACGGGCCGGGCCGGCACGAGGAACTGCCCCACCATCGCCGATCAGGACCGGTGCCGGTCGCCTTCCCGGATGCCGACGGCGAGCACGGGCTTGTCTTTGTCGTCGGCATCCGGCCCGTTGAAGTGTTCCCACATGGCATCGACCATCGGCTGCAGGAACAGCTGCCCCACCTGCCGGACCATCAGCTCGATGACCTGACTGGATTCCTGCCGGCCCTTGGACGCGACACCCGCGTCGCGCAACGCCGCGATCTCCTGGTGGGTGAGGGTGGTGAGTTTCTCGAGCAGCGGGCTTCGGTGGCCGCCGGGTTCGAGCAGTGCCCGGCGCATGTAGTTCACGACCTCGGGGTGCGACGCGAGCATCTCGCTCACCGCCGCATTGCGGGCCACCGCGATCGCCTGGGGCGTGCCCTGGTGGGGAACCTGCGCGATCGCTTGCGCGAAGTAGTCGACGACGAGGTCGTCGACGGCGTCGCGTATGCCGTCCTTCGTCCCGAAGTGGTGGACCAGGAGGCCGACGGTGACGCCCGCCGCCTTCGCGATTGCCCGCATCGACGTGCCGTCTTCACCGTGGGCTGCGTAGAGGTCGAGTGCGGTGTTGCGGATGCGCGCCTTACCGGTCAGATCGTTCGGATTCATCGGCGGTGTGTGTCCTGGCTCCATCTGTTTCCTCGTTTCTCGCGGAATCATATCCATCCGACCCTTGCTATACGACCATACAATCCGCTATACAGTCGTATAGCACCTTTTCGAAAGGGATCGAATGACTCGCCCCCTCGACGGCATCCATGTCGTCTCCCTCGCCATCAACCTCCCGGGCCCCCTGGCCGCCGCACGCCTGCACGACCAGGGGGCGCGCGTCACCAAGGTCGAATCCCCCACCGGGGACCCGCTGCAAGCGGTGACTCCCGGGTGGTATGCGCACCTCACCGCCGGCCAGGAGGTCACCGTCCTGGATCTGAAGGATCCGGCCGGCCGGTCCCGGCTCGACGTCCTGTTGGCCACGGCGGATCTGCTGATCACCGCGATGCGTCCGTCCGCGCTGCATCGCCTGGGTCTGGCCGAGGTCACCACCACGTTCCCGCGGCTCGGGCACATCGAGATCGTCGGGTACGACGGAGCGCAGGCGGAGTCGCCCGGCCACGACCTGAACTACCAGGCCGTGCACGGAACCCTGACGCCCCCGGCGATGCCGACCGTCCCGGTCGCCGACATGATCGGCGCCGAACGGGTGGTGACCGCGGCGGCGCTGGCCCTGCTCGACCGCGCAGGAACCGGCTCCGCAGGGCACCGCCGGGTGGTCCTCGACGAGGCCGCCGCCGACGCGGGCGCCGCCGTGCGGCACGGGCTCATGGGACCGGGCGCCCCGCTCGGCGGCGCCGTCGCCACCTACGGGATCTACGCCTGCGCCGACAGCCACGTCGCGCTCGGGGCACTCGAACCGCACTTCGCCGCCCGCGTGAAGGAAAGCCTCGGCGTCGAGCCGACGCACGAGCACCTCGCGCGCGTCTTCGCCGAGCGCCCCACCTCGCACTGGGAAGCCCTCGCACAGAAGGCCGACATTCCCCTCAACGCGGTCCTGGCCCCGAAACCCCTTGTCGGGGCCGCCCCCACCACAGCTCGAGAAAGGCAATCATGACCGGTCGTGAAGCAGTCATCGTCGGTGCGGTGCGCACCCCCGTCGGGAAACGCGGCGGTGTCCTCAGCGCGTGGCACCCGGCCGACCTGCTCGGCCACACGCTGCGTCACCTCGTCGACCGCACCGGCATCGACCCGATGCTGATCGACGACGTCATCGCCGGATGCGTGCTGCAGCACGATCAGCAGTCGTCGAACATCGGACGCCACGCCGTGCTGTCCGCCGGCCTACCCGAGTCCGTACCGGCGGTCACCGTCGACCGGCAGTGCGGCTCCGGTCAGCAGGCCGTCACCTTCGCGGCCCAGGGCGTCGTCGCCGGCACCTACGATCTGGCAATCGCGTGCGGTGTCGAATCGATGTCGCAGGTCAGCATGCCGTCGGCGTTCCAGCCGGGTGCGCCGCTGGGCCCCCAGTACGGGCCCCTCGAACTCGCCCGCTACGACGGCGGACTCATGGCCCAGGGCCCGTCGTCCGAGCTGATGAACGAGAAGTTCGGCATCGGCCGCGAAGCACTCGACGCGTTCGGCATCCGCAGCCACGAGCGCGCCCTCGCCGCCACCCGCGACGGCCGGTTCCACGACCAACTGGTCCCGATCACGGCCGATCCACACTCCCCGTCGGGCGAGACGATCACGACGGACGAGGGCATCCGCGAGCATGTCGACCCGGCGAAGATCGGGTCGCTGAAGGCGGCGTTCGCAGCCGACGGTCGCACCACAGCCGCGAATTCTTCGCAGCTCAGCGACGGCGCCGCGGCGCTGCTCATCGCCGACAGCGACTTCGCCGAGCGGCACGGTCTGATCCCGCGGGCCCGGTTCCGGGCGCTGTCCGTCGCGGCGGCCGACCCGATCATCCAGTTCACCGCGGTGCTCGACGCGACCCGTAAGGCACTGCAGCGCAGCGGCTTGTCCGTCGACGACGTAGACCGCTTCGAGGTCAATGAGGCGTTCGCGGGCGTGCCGCTGATGTTCGCGCAGGAATTCGGCATCGCCGACGGCAAGCTCAATGTCAACGGCGGATCCATCGCCATCGGGCACCCGCTCGGGTCCACCGGGGCCCGGATGCTCACCGACCTGCTGTGCGAGCTCGAACGCTCCGACACCCGCGTGGGGTTGCAGACCATCTGCGAGGCCCACGGCACCGCCAACACCACCATCATCGAACGACTCTGAAAGGGCTGCCATCGTGACCACCGAGATCGTTCAGGGCCTGCCGTCCACGCACGGCGATCACTACCAGCTCAACACCACCACCCTGATCAGGCACTCCGCCCGCACCTACCCCGAGCAGGAGATCGTCTACCGCACCGCCGACGGCGGCTGGGACCGCTACACCTACGCCGACGCGTACGCGCGGATCATTTGCAGCGCCAACGCCTTGCGTTCGATCGGCGTCGGACCGGCCGATGTGGTCGGCATCCTCGACTGGAACAGCAAGCGCCACTTCGAGCTGTACTGGGCCATCCCCGGTCTCGCCGCCGCGATGCTGCAGATGAACCTGCGACTGGCCCCCGAGGACCTCGGTTACGTCACCGGCCACAGCGACGCCTCCGTGGTGCTGGTCGACGAATCGCTGCTGCCCGTCGCCGAGGCCCTGGCACCGTACGCGCCGGGTGTGAAGACGTGGATCGTGATGACCGACAAACCGCTGTCGGAGATCGCCACCTCCCTGCCCGGCGTCGTGCACTGGGAGGACCTCCTGGCAACCGCCGACTCGGAGATCGACTGGCCCGTCATCGACGAAACCTCGACGTACAGTGCGTGTTACACCACCGGGCGCCCGAAGGGGATCTACTACTCGCACCGCGGCATCTATCTGCACACGCTCGCCCAGGCCGCCGGGCTGGGGATGCGCAGCGACGACGCCGTCATGCTCATCACCCCCATGTTCCACGGACAGAGCTGGGGTCTGCCCCAGGCCGCGGTCTACAGCGCCGCGAAGGTCGTCCTGCCCGGCCGCTACGTCGCGGAGGACACCTCGGTACTGGTGGACGCGATGATCACCGAGCAGGTCACCGTCGCCAACGGGGCGCCCGCGATCTTCCAGCCGATGATGGACTACATCAAGACCCTGGACGTCGCCCCCGACTTCTCCCGGACCCGCCTGCTGTCCGGCGCGACCGAACCGGCGCTGTCGCTGATGCGCGACTTCTACGAGATCACCGGCGCCGACATCATCCACGCCTACGGCGCCACCGAAACCACCCCGCTCGTCGCGATCAACGGACCGCTCAAGCCCTCGCTGCGCGGCAGAATCACCGACGAGCAGAAGTGGGACCTCAAACGCTCGCAGGGAATGCCGGTCAACGGCATCGACATTCGCATCGTCGACGCCGAGGGCAACGACCTGCCGCACGACGGCACCAGCCAGGGCGAAGTCCTGTTGCGGGGGCCGTGGATCATCGAGCGCTACCACAAGCTCGACGACGACGCCGACAAGTTCTCCGGTGGCTACTGGCGCAGCGGCGACGTCGGCCGGATCGATACCAACGGCTACCTCAAGCTCACCGACCGACTCAAGGACGTCGTCAAGAGCGGCGGGGAATGGATCTCCTCGATCGACATGGAAAACGCGCTCGTCGGGCACCCGAAGATCAAGGAGGCCGCCGTCGTCGGGGTCCCCCACCCGAAATGGCAGGAACGTCCCCTTGCGCTCGTCGTCACCGTCGACGGAACCGAAGTCGACATCACCGAAATCCACGGCGTGCTCGACGGCACGTTCGCCAAGTGGCAGTTCCCCGACACGGTGCTCTTCGTCGACGCCCTCCCGCGCACGAGCGTCGGCAAGCTCGACAAGAAGGTCCTGCGATCCCGGCACGCCGACCTCTACACGGAGAAGCGATGAATCACCAGGTCCTGCGGACATCCCGCCAGGGTGCAGTGGCGATCCTCGAATTGTGCCGGCCGGCCGCGAAGAACAGCCTGAACGAGGAACTCCTCACCGCACTGAACACCGAACTCGCACACCTGCGCGGCGACGACACCGTGCGCGCCGTCGTCCTCACCGGCACCGAGGGAGTGTTCTGCGCCGGCGCCGACATCACGGCCTTCGATGCGCTGCGCGCGCAGCCCCTACTCGGTGCCCGGCCGGCCCTGGGCGGCACCCTCTGGGCCGATCTGGGCACCTACCCCAAGCCCGTTCTCGCGGCCGTGGAGGGTCTGGCACTCGGCGGCGGTTGCGAACTCGCGCTGGCATGCGACATCGTGATCGCCGGGGAATCCGCGAGATTCGGAGTCCCCGAGGTGAAACTCGGGGTGATCCCCGGCGGTGGCGGCACTCAGCGACTCATCCGCGCAGTCGGCAAGTCCACGGCCCTGGCGATGCTGCTGACCGGCGATGTCGTGTCCGCGCAGCGGGCCTCCGTCGCCGGCATGGTCGCCGACGTCGTCCCCGACGGCGAAGCCCTCGCCCACGCGGTCGCCATGGCCGGGCGCATCGCGAACAATTCGCCGCTCGCCGTGGCGCTGGCCAAGGACGCCGCACTGCGTGTGTTCGAAACGACCCTGTCGCAGGGTCTCGACCACGAGAAACGCAACTTCGACGTGTCCATCCGATCCGCCGACAGTCACGAAGGCCAGGCCGCATTCCTCGCCAAGCGTGCACCCGAATTCACCGGAAAGTAGACCAGATCATGAGTGAACTGTTCCCCGAGTACCGCTCCCCCTGGGAGACCGACGACCAGGCGCTGCTGCGCAAGCATGCCGCCGAGTTCTTCCACCGGGAGGCCACACCCCACCAGGAGAGATGGGCCGAGCAACACCACGTCGACCGCGAATTCTGGACGAAGGCCGGCAGCGCGGGCCTGCTGTGCCTCGGCCTGCCCGAAGAATACGGCGGCGGCGGAGGCAATTTCGGTCACGAGGCCGTCGTTCAGCAGGAACTCGCCCTCGCCCACGACACCGCGTTCGGTTTCAACGTGCACTCCACGATCGTCGCTCACTACATCTCGGCCTATGCCACCGACGAGCAGAAGAAGCGGTGGGTCCCGAAGATGGCGAGCGGTGAGATGGTCGTCGGCATCGCCATGACCGAACCCGGCACCGGTTCCGATCTGCAGGCGGTGCGCACCACCGCGGTCCGCGACGGTGACCACTACGTCGTCAACGGCTCGAAGACGTTCATCTCCAACGCAACCCACTGCGACCTGCTCGTGATCGTCGCCAAGACCGATCCCGCCCTCGGCGCCAAGGGCATCTCCCTGCTCGCCGCCGAAACCGACGGGCTCGACGGCTTCGAGCGTGGCCGGGTGCTGCACAAGATCGGCCAGCACGGGCAGGACACCCGCGAACTGTCCTTCACCGACATGCGGGTTCCGGTCGAGAATCTTCTCGGCGGGGTGGAAGGTCAGGGCTTCTATCAGCTCATGGACCAACTGGCCCGCGAGCGCCTCATCATCGGCATCGGGGGTGTCGCGATGGCCGAGGCCGCGGTCATCGAAACGATCAAGTTCGCCAAACAGCGGCAGGTGTTCGGCAAGCCGGTCCTCGACTTCCAGAACACGCAGTTCGTTCTCGCCGAATGCAAGACCGACGTGCTCGCCGGCAAGACGCTGATGGACCACTGCATCCAGCAGTATCTCGACGGCAAACTCGATGCGGCGACCGCGTCGATGGCGAAGCTGTGGGGCACCGACAAGCAGGTCGAGATCATCGACCGCTGCCTGCAGATCTTCGGTGGCTACGGCTACATGATGGAATACCCCATCGCCCAGATGTACGCGGCGGCACGGGTGCAGAAGATCTACGGCGGCACCAACGAGATCATGAAGGTGCTCATCGGGCGCTCGCTGTAACCGCAGCGAAACCCTACAGCGTTCCCTCGCAGGCTTTTCGGGCGATCGGCGTGAGTCGCCACCGCTCGGGAAGGAGCCGGAAGCCGATCCGCACGGCCGCACCGAATCGGCGGAGCCTGCGCTCGTCGGCCGCGGACCACTCCCAGCCGAGCGTGTCGCGGGCGACGGGCGGCAGTGTTCCGCGGGCGATCCACACGAGCAACCGCCCGAGCCCGGGGCCGACGACCCGCCACACCACCGCGGGGATGCGGTCGTGGGGTGGCGGCGTCGGCAGCCCACGCAGCAACCGCGACCGGCGCACCGTCTCGGTCTTCTCGAGGACGGTGCCGACCATGCCGTTCCAGTAGTCGACGAAATCGGCGTACGTCTCGGGCAGGTTGCCTGCCGACACCCCGTAGAGCGCGTACCACTGCTTCGACTCCTGATACAGCTGCTCCTTCTCGGCCTGGCTCAGCGGTTCACCGAAGTACTCGGCGACCACGTACTGGGTGGCCAGGAACGTGGCGTGTGCCCAGAAGTACGGGCCCGGGTTCAGCGCGTGGTACCGGCGGCCCTCGTCCGTCGTGCCCTTGATGTCCCTGTGCATGTCCCGGATCATCCGGGCCTCGGCGCCGGTCGGGTCGTAGAGCGCCCGGATGATGGGCCCCGCGGAACGAGCCAGCCGGGCGACCTCGTTGTCGAAGACCGCCGAGTGCTGCACGAGGGCGGTGTCGATGACGGGATGCATCACCTGCAGCGTGCCCGACCACGAGATGAGCAGCGCGGTGCGCCAGTCGCCGAAGCGGTGCCACGTCAGCGAGTCCGGCCCGAGTGGCGGCAGAGCCGAATGGCGTTGGGACGGAATCTCGGTGGTGGTCATGGCGATCTCCTGATGCGGTTCGATCGGGAACGTGTTGCATTCAGGATGACTGTTGACATCACACGATGTCAACAGTGGGTCCGAGACGGCTCCCCGAGCCGTGTCGGATTCAGTGCGACGATGGGCGGATGACCGACAGCGAGAAGACTCGTGGTGCGCCCCGCACCTGGCGTGGCCGGCAACCGGACGACCGCCGCGCGGCGAGGCGTGCGGCACTGATCGAGGCCGGCCTGCAGATCATGGGGACCGAGGGAACGGCAGCGACGACGATGCGGGCGACCTGCCGTCAGGCCGGCCTCACGGAGCGCTACTTCTACGAGAGTTTCGACAACCGGGAGGCGCTGCTCGTCGCACTCCTCGACCACGTCGTGCTGGGCGCGCGGGACACCCTGCTCGGCGCGCTCGACGCGGCGCCGTCAGATCCCGGTGAACTCGTCCGCCACGTCGTGAAAGCGTTCACCGGGTACATCGCGCAGGACCGGCGGCGTGGACGCATCATGTTCGTCGAGTCGCAGTCCGTGCCGGAACTGGCTCAGCGCGGCGAACAGCTGGTTTCCGAGTTCACCACCCCGATCTCCGCGGCATTGAAAATGCTGGGTGCCGACGACGCACCCCGCGACGCCGTCAACACCCAGCTCAATGCGATCGCCCTGTTCGGGGCCATCGCCTTTCTCTATCAGCGTTGGCTCACCGGCAGCCCGAAGATCTCGCAGAAGCGGATCGTCGAGCACATCGCACTCACCATCGAGGCGCACGTGCCGGTGAACAGCACGCCCTAGACGCGGACCAGCGGCCGCCGCATCGCTTCGAGGCCGATGACGATCACCACGGCGATCACCACGTGCATGGCGGCCAGGGCGATGGTGCTGGCGGTGTCGAAGTCCGCTCGCACGGTGAGCGCGATCGTCGCCAGCGGCAACAGCGCGCCGATCACTTCGGCAGGCCGGATGACGGCCACCCATTTGAGTGAGATGAGCGCGGCCAGTGTCATCCCGATCAACGTCGGAACCACCGTCAGGATGACGACGCCTCCGGGGGCGACACTGCTGGTCGTGCCGGCATCCGTCATCTCGAACGACCCGCCGGCGGCGAGCCCGAGCAGCCAGATGACCAGGTTCGGGACGAGCGCGCCGAGGACGGTCGCGGCGACCGCCCACGGCCGGCTCAGTTCGAGTGTCGCCGGATTGAAGCGGGAGGTCGAGGTTGCAGAGGTCGTGATTCCGGTGCTGGACATGTTCGTTGCTCCCTGTCTAGTGGACTTCGCAGTGCTACTGACCGATCCTGCAACCTCAACCATTATTCGGGTCAAGGCGTGAAATCGAGGTCTTTTCGGCGAGACCTGAACAGGTAGACCCGAGGGGAGCGGAAAACTCATCGCGGTCGGCCCCGATCCGCGACCTGAGGAAAGATGACCACCATGAACGCTGCGCCCATGACACCTCCCCGATCGCGGCGGCTCCGCAACCCCCTTCGCCTTCTCGCGCGCTGGCTCGGCACCCGCGAGTGGGTGATGCGGATGGCGCCGGTCATCATCTGGCTGGAATCGCACCTGCGAGCGTGGACCGGGAACCGGGTCAGCCTCATCGGCATCGCCGGACTCCAGTCCGTGCAGGTGACGGTCCCGGGCCGCAAGAGCGGCACCCCGCGGACGACGGCCCTGCTGTGCATCCCGCACGGCGACGGGTACATCGTCACCGGTTCCAACTGGGGACGCCGCGAGCACCCGGCCTGGTCGGCGAATCTTCGCGCCGCAGCCGAAGCCACCGTCAAGGCCGGGGCACACGAGTCCCGGATGAGCGTCCGGATGGTCACCGGCGAGGAGCGCGACAACCTCTGGAAGTTCGTCGTCGACTACTGGCCCGGTTACGTCATGGAGCACCGGCGGTCCGGCGGACGCGAATTCCGGCTCTTCGTCCTCGAGCCCGTCCGATCGGCTACCCGCGACTCCTGAACACCGGCTCCACGAACCGTTCGACGGCGCGGCGCTCGGCGGCCGCGTCGGGCAACGGCCAGGTCGACGACGCCAGGACGACCCGCACGGTCCATCCCGCGGCCTCCTCGTCGGGCGCGATGCGGGTGAGTGACAAGGAGCGCTCGATGACCCACTCGCCGATCCAGGGGATCGGCATCTTCGATCCAGCCCACCTCGACGAGCCGAACGAGCTCTACCGGACTCTCCGCGAGCACTCCCCCGTCGATCGCGTCGACGGCACCGACTTCTTCCTGGTGTCCACGTGGGACCTGGTGACCGAGGCCGCGAACCGCACCGACGACTTCTCCTCGCACCTCACCGGCGTGCTGGTGCAGCAGCAGTCGGGACCGCCCACGACCTTCGACACGGACGGTGGCGGTCGGGCCGCGCACGTGCTGGCCACCGCCGACGACCCGACTCATCTGCACCATCGCCGGCTCGTCCTGCCCACACTCGGACGCCGCGTCCGTGCGCTGACCCCCACCGTGCATTCGCTCGTCGACGCCCGGTGGGAAGAGGGTGTGCGCGACGGGCCGATCGACTGGGCGTCCGGATGGCCGACCGGCTGCCCCTGACGGTGGTTGCGCATCTCATCGGCCTTCCCGGGCAGGACGTGCCGCGGTTACTCCGCTGGGCCTACGACAGCACGGAGATGCTCGGCGGGATCGTCGACGCGTTCCTCGACGAGGCGCTGCGTCTCGAATCCCCGTTCCGGGGGCATCACCGTCACGTGGTCACCGACACCACCCTCGGCGGCGTCGACCTGCCGGCGGCGAGCCACCTGCTTCTGCTGTGGGGCTCGGCCAACCGGGATCCGGCCGCGTTCGAGAATCCGGACGACATCGTGCTCGACCGGCCGCACATCCGCTCCCACCTAGCGTTCGGCAAGGGCGTCCACTTCTGCGTCGGATCGGCCCTCGCCCGCATGGAGGCGCTCGCTGCCACCACCGCACCGCTCGCGTGCACCGACCACTTCTCTCTCGCCGAAGACTCCGAGACACGCTGGCTCCCCGTTCTTCTCGTGCGCCGCCACAGTGCGCTCCCCCTCCACCCCGGGCGGGCGAACACCGTGCATTGACATTAACGTCAACATCAACACATACTGTGACCGTGACCACAAGCGAGGCGCAGGAACGGGCGCGGTCAGCGCGCAAGAACAACGACGGCCCCCGCCGCCGCGAACTGCTCCGCGCCGCGAATACCTGCTTCGCCGAACTCGGGTACGACCGGACCACGGTCGAGGTGATCACCACCGAGGCCGAGGTGTCGCGGGCGACGTTCTACGCCTACTTCTCGTCGAAGGAGGAGGTGTTCCACGCCGTCGCCGCCGACGTCTGCGAGGAGTTCCTCGCGTCCCAGCACGTGGAGGGACCGGCAACCGAAGACCTGCGAGAGGTGCTGCGCACCACCACGAAAGCCTTCGTCGAGGCGGTGTACGCCAACGGGCGCGTCCTCGAACTGATCAGGCATCGCGCCCGGCTCGACCCCGAGGTCGGCCGAAGCTGGACCACCGTGCAGACCCGGCTCATCCGCCGCTACACCCGGTTCATCGAGCGCATCAACGACACCTGCGACGTCACGCCGTGCGCGCCGCCGGCCCGGATCGCGCAGACCCTGGCCGACGCCCAGCTCGCGGGCGCGGCGCGGCTGGTCGACGCGACCGCCCGGGAACAGCGCCGCTACACCGCCGACCTCACGGCCATCTCCGAAAGACTCATCGGCTTCGCCTAGCCGGAACAATCCGCACAGAATCGGGAGTTCGGTATGCCCACTTCGCCTTCGAGCGTCCCCACCGTACTGGACTCGGCCCTCGCCGAGATACGACGACTGCAGGACGCCGCATGGCCACCGCAGGTTCCTCGGACCGTCGAGTACCCGATCGAAGGCCGCACCGTCATCGACTATCTGCGGCACTGGGCGACGGAACGACCCCGCACCGTCGCGATCGACTTCTACGGCCGCGACATCACCTACGCCGAGCTCGACGAGTTGTCGGATCGCTTCGCCGGCTGGCTCCGTCAGCGGGGCGCGTCGGCCGGCGACCGCGTCGGCGTCCACCTGGCCAACTGTCCGCAGTTCCACATCGCCATGCTGGGGATCCTCAAGATCGGCGCGGTGCACGTCCCGATCAACCCGTTGTTCCGGGAGCACGAACTCGTGTACGAACTCGGCGACGCCGGCGTAGAGATCCTGCTGACCCAGGACTCCTTCGCGGCCATGGTCGAATCCGTGCGCGAGCAGACGGCGTTGCGGCACGTCGCGGTCACCGCCCTGTCGGACCTGCTGCCGGCCGACCCCAGTGTCCCGCCGCCGTTCCCTCCCGCGGCCACGACCACCGACTGGGCACAGATCATGGAATCTCCTCGCGCCGAGCCGATTCCGATGGATCCCGATGCGCTGGCGGCGCTGAACTACACCGGCGGCACCACCGGGATGCCGAAGGGCTGCGCACACACGCAGGCGCACATGGTCTACACCGCCGCCACCGCGACACTGGCCGGCGGCAGGCAGGTGGGCGAGGCGCCCCCGATCGTCCTCGGGTTCCTGCCGATCTTCTGGATCGCCGGCGAGGACTTCGGCATCCTGTATCCGCTGATCAACGGCGGCACCGTCGTACTCCTCACCCGCTGGGACCCGGAGGCCGCGGCGACGCTCGTCGAAAGTCGTGGTGTGACATCGATGGTGGGGACGGTGGACAACTATGTGGAACTGATGGATCTGCCCGGTTTCACCCGCCGCGACTTCTCCACCCTGGACAACGCGATGGCCGTGTCATTCGTGCTCAAACTCGACCCGGCGATCCGCCGCCGCTGGCGCGACGCCACCGGACACGTGCTGCGCGAGGCCAGCTACGGAATGACCGAGACGCACACCGCCGACACCATCACCCTCGGTTTCCAGACCGACGACGAAGACCTGCTCAGCGAACCCGTGTTCTGCGGTCTGCCGGTTCCGGGGACCGACGTGCTGATCGTCGACGAGGCCGGGGCGCCCGTGCCGGTGGGGCAACCCGGGCAGATCATCGTCCGCAGTCCGTCGCTGCTCACCGGCTACTACGGCAAGCCCGACGCCACCGCCGACGCACTCCGCGACGGCTGGCTCCACACCGGCGACGTCGGCAAGCTGAACAGCAAAGGTGCACTGCATTATCTGGCCCGCAACAAGGAGATGATCAAGACCAACGGGATGAGCGTGTTCCCGTCCGAGGTCGAGGCGCTGCTCCTGCTGCATCCCGACATTCAGGCGGCGGCGGTGGTCCCGAAGCCCGATCCGGGCAGGGGCCAGGTGCCGTTCGCCTTCGTCCAGCTCCTGCCCGACCGCCGGGTGTCGGGAGACGAACTGCGGGAATGGGCGGCCCGGAACATGGCCACCTACAAGGTTCCCACCGTCGAGGTGCTCGACGCCCTACCCATGACGGCGACGGGGAAGGTCCGCAAGGCCGACCTGTTCGCCCTGGCCGAGGAGTACAAGTGACCCTGCTGGTCGCCAATCGCGGCGAGATCGCGCTCCGCATCATCCGCACCGCCGAGGAGATGTCGATCGACACCATCGCCGTCTATGCGGAGGACGACGCGGACAGTCCGCACGTGCGCGCGGCGACCGAGGCGGTCGCGCTCACCGGTTCGGGCCCGTCCGCGTACCTGGATCCTCGCGCCATGCTCGCCGCGGCCGCCGAGTTCGGGGCCACCGCCGTGCATCCCGGATATGGATTCCTCAGCGAGAACGCCGATTTCGCCCGGGCGTGCGCGGAGGCCGGGCTGGCCTTCGTGGGTCCGAGCCCCGAGGTGCTCGACATCTTCGGCGACAAGTCGTCGGCCCGCGAGGCCGCCGTCGCCGCGAAGGTGCCGGTGCTCGCGGCCACGAACGGTCCCACCGACGTCGACGGCGTCCGCGCGTTCTTCGCGGACCACCCGGCCGGCATCATGATCAAGGCCCTCGCGGGCGGCGGCGGCCGCGGCATCCGAGCCGTCCGCAGCGCGGATCAGGTGGACGAGGCGTACCGGCTGTGCGCATCCGAGGCCACGCTCGGGTTCGGCAACCCCGCGCTGTTCGCCGAGGAACTCCTCGACGGCGCCCGGCACATCGAGGTGCAGGTGGTGGCGGCGCCGCAGTCGGGCACGACGCGGGCCCTGGCCGTCGGCGACCGCGACTGCAGCGTGCAGCGCCGTCACCAGAAACTGGTCGAGATTGCACCCGCGCAAGGGCTCGACCCCGGCCTGCGCAGCGAACTGCACGAGGCCGCCGCCCGGCTGTGCGCCGGTGTCGGATACCGGGGCCTCGCCACCGTCGAATTCCTGGTCTCCGCCGACGGTTTCGTCTTCCTGGAGGTGAATCCCCGAATCCAGGTGGAACACACGGTCACCGAGGAGGTGACGGGAGTGGACCTCGTCGCCGTGCAGATCGACATCGCCCGGGGAACGGACTTCGACGACCTGTCGCTGCCGGACGGGGTCGGCGCCACCGGACTCGAGACGTCCGGCGCTCCCGCTGCCGCCCGCGGGATCGCGATCCAGGCCCGGGTCAACATGGAGACGATGCGCCCCGACGGTCAGGCCGTCCCGGCCGCGGGCACCCTGTCCGTGTTCTCCCCGCCGACCGGTCCGGGGGTGCGGGTGGACACCTATGGTCGGCCGGGACTGTCGCCGAGCCCGCGGTACGACTCGCTGCTCGCGAAGGTGATCGTCCACTCGCGCGGACAGTCGTTCACGGCCGCCGCGCGCAAGGCGGACGCGGCGCTCGCCGAGTTCGTCGTCGAGGGGGTTCCCACCAACATCGGTTTCCTGCGGGCGATTCTGACCGATCCCGGCTTCACCGACGGTGTCGTCGGCACCGACCATCTCGCCGAGCGGATGGGCGCGCTCGTCGACGCCGCGCACGCGCACGCGCACCAGCCTGCGGAGGTGGCGTCGGAGACGCTCGAGTTGCGGGCCGGCGAGGACGTGCTGCGCGCGCACCTGGCGGGGACCGTCGTCGAGACGGCCACCGAGGGCACCGGCGTGGAGTCCGGTGCCCAGCTCATGGTGCTCGAGGCCATGAAGATGCAGCACGTGATCGCGGCCCCGGCGGGCGCAGTGGTCGAGCGGAATCTGGTGTCGCCCGGGCAGACCGTCAACGCCGGCGATCCGCTGGTCGTGATCCGCCGCTCCGGGTCGGAGGCCGGCGACGTCGCCGACAGCGCGATCGATCTGGATCGTGAGCGCGCGGATCTGGCGGAGATCCGGCAGCGGCACGAATACACTCTCGACGCCGCCCGGCCCGCCGCGATCGCGAAACGCACGAAGCTCGGCCGGCGCAGTGCGCGCGCGAACATCGCCGATCTGGTCGATCCCGGCAGCTTCGTCGAATACGGACCCCTGGTTCTCGCCGCGCAGCGCAGCCGCCGCTCCGAGCAGGACCTGATCGAGAACACCCCGGCGGACGGTCTCGTCGCCGGACTCGCCACCGTCAACGGGGACGTGTTCGGTCCACGTGATTCCCAGACGGTGGTGCTGTCGTACGACTACACGGTGCTCGCGGGAACCCAGGGCATGCGCAACCACGCGAAGACGGACCGGGTGATCGAACTCGCCGGCCGCAAGCAGGTTCCGGTCGTCCTGTTCGCCGAGGGCGGCGGCGGACGCCCCGGCGACACCGACGCCGGACCGGCGGCAGGCCTGGACCTGAACACGTTCCGGTCGCTGGCGGCGCTCAACGGCAAGGTCCCGCTGGTGTCGATCGTCTCCGGCCGCTGCTTCGCCGGCAACGCCGCCCTGGCCGGTGTCTGCGACGTCCTCATCGCCACCCCCGATGCCAACATCGGCATGGGCGGCCCGGCGATGGTGGAGGGCGGCGGACTGGGTGTGTACCGGCCGGAGGACATCGGTCCCGTCGACGTGCAGCGGCGCAACGGCGTCATCGATCTCCTCGCCCGGGACGAGGCGCACGCCGTCGAACTGGCGAAGAAGTACCTGTCGTATTTCCAGGGGCCGCTCGCCGAGTGGGAGGCCCCCGACGACAGACTGTCCCGCCACGTCGTTCCGGAGAACCGGTTGCGCGCCTATGACGTTCGCAGTGCGGTCGACGCCATCGCCGACGTCGGCTCGGTCCTCGAACTACGCCGCGACCACGGCGTCGGCATCGTCACCGCATTGATCCGGGTGGAGGGGGCGCCGTTCGGTCTCGTCGCGAACAGCAGTCACCACCTCGGCGGCGCGATCGACGCCGTCGCGGCCGACAAGATGGCGCAGTTCCTGGAGCTGTGCGAGTCGTTCGGGCTGCCCGTCGTCTCACTGTGCGACACACCGGGATTCATGGTCGGTCCCGACTCGGAGAAGGAGGCCACGGTCCGCCGGTTCGGCAGGCTGTTCGTCGCGGGCGCACGGATGACGGTCCCCTACGGAACCGTCATCCTGCGCAAGGGCTACGGCCTCGGCGCGATGGCCATGGCGGGCGGGTCCTTCCACGCATCCGAGTTCACGGTCGCGTGGCCGACCGGGGAGATCGGGGCTATGGGGCTCGAAGGCGCGGTGCGCCTCGGGTTCCGGAAGGAACTCGAGGCGCTCGACGATCCGGCCGAACGCGATGCAGCGTTCGCCGAACTCGTCGACGCTGCCTACCAGCACGGGAAGGCGCTCAACGCGGCGACGATCTTCGAACTCGACGACGTGATCGATCCTGCGGATACTCGTGCCTGGGTCATGCGCCTTCGGCGCCCGTGAGTACTTATTAACCGCCCGACGTTAATAAGTACTCACAGGCGCGTCAGCGCACGACCCGAGTAGGTCCCGGCCCGCACCTGGTCGATCACGGACACGACGTCGGCGATCGGGACCTCGTGCGTGATCGACTCGAGGCGGCTGGGCGCTAGGTCGGACGCGAGCCGGCCCCACAGACGGCGCCGCTGCTCGATGGGGTACTGCACGGAGTCGATCCCGAGCAGGCTGACCCCACGAAGGATGAACGGCAGGACCGTGGTCTCCAACTTCGGTCCGCCGGTCAGTCCACTCGCCGCCACGGCACCGCCGTATTCGATGGTGCTCAGCACGTGCGCGAGGGTGGCGCCGCCGACACAGTCGACCGCGGCGGCCCACTGCGCCTTGCCGAGCGGTCGCGGTTTCGTGTCCGGCTCGGGGAGGCGCCCGATGACCTTGCTCGCACCGAGTTCGGTGAGCAGGTCCGCCTTTTCCGGCTTCCCGCTCGACGCGACCACCTCGAACCCGGCCGCCGACAGCAGGTCGACGGCGACGGTGCCGACCCCACCGCTCGCACCGGTCACGAGCACCGGACCGTTGCCCGGCGCGACTCCGCGGGACTGCAGCGCCTCCACGCTCATCGCCGCCGTGAAACCGGCGGTCCCGATCGCGGCGGCGGTGCGGGTGGACATGCCGTCGAGTTTCACCACCCAGTCGGCCGGGACGCGGGCGAACTCCGCGTACCCGCCGTGACGGGCGGTTCCGATGTCGTAGCCGTGGGCGACGACCTTGTCACCGACCGCGAAATCCGGCGACTGCGACTCGACGACGGTGCCCGCGACATCGATCCCGGGGACGATGGGGTACTCGCGCACGACCCCGCCCTTCGGCGTGAGCGCCAGCGCGTCCTTGAAGTTCACGCTCGAGTACTCGACCTGGATCGTGACCTCGCCCTGAGGCAGGAACGATTCGTCGACGGTCTCCGGCGAGAGGCCGATGGCTCCCTCGTTCTCGCGTGCGATCCAGGCGGTGAAGTCCTTCATCAGCGTGCTCTCCTGACCTCGGGGTGCGGCAATTCACTCACGGTACAGAAGCGAGTCTCGGGCGCCTGAACGATCCGCGCCGTGACGATTTACATGTAACTCCGAGCGCACATGCCGGTACCCGTCGTCACACCGAGCCACTCTGCACGCGGACGACCGTCCGATCAACCCGGCCGTTCAGCCCTGGTCGCGTGGACCTCTCGCACGCGCCTCCGCCAGCGCGATCATGACCCGCTCGGTCATCTCCGGCCACGGCGGCCGCCGCAGAACCGCGACGGTGCCGATCACCGCCGCCGCGAAACCAGTACACACCCCGATCAGCGCATGCCGACTGACATCGACCGCCGGCGTCCATGTCGCAGTCTCGGCGCTGACGGTGAAAATGCCGACCGCGCATTCCGGACGACGACCCCAGCCGCTCCGCGACACAGTGATGATGACCGTGCCGTTACCCGCCTCGTACGGCTCGCCGAAGACCAGCAATGGAATCCTCCTCGTCCGGCGGTCAGTCTACGGCGCAGGCTGTTCCGAGCCCCGGAATTCCGGCGACGGACTACGCATGCGCCGCCGACGAGGGTGCCGGCACGAGAGTGGCGAGTGCGCCCGCGGTGAGCATCACGACGCCCTCGATGGTGTGGACGACGTTGCCGAAGGCGTCGACGGCCATCATGTCCAGCACGTGATAGCCGCCGGTGAAACCGAGTGCGGCAACGATCAGGTAGAACGGCCCGCACAGCCGCAGATAGGTCACTGCGCGCAAACGGCGGGTCGCGAGCACGAGCCCGGCCAAGCCGGTGAGCAGATGGAACAGGGTATGCCAGGCGTTCACCGTGACCGGGATGAACCCGAGGAACTGAATGGGGCACGAGTGCATCGCCCCCGCTTTACGACCCGCTCTCGGGTTGCGTCCGGAAGAACTCCACGCGGGAGCGAGCAGCGATCGTCATGCCGCGAGACTCTCCGGTCTATATATTAATGACAGTTACATACACTGACATTCATCCGCGGCGGTGACAACACCCCGACGGACCACCGAAGCCCTCCAGTGAAGTGACGCACATCACATTTCGTCATGGCTCGGCAGGTGTAACGATTCCGGCCCTCGCGGACACCGTTCATGTAGCCGCAGACGCTGGGCCCGCGGCACTCGGATTAGGAAATAACCGCCATGAGCACTCGCCAGCTCCACCCGATCACCCACTTCGCCACCAGCACCTCCACGTGGAAGCGCCTGGCCGCCGTCGCAGCCGCGACCATCGCACTGGGCCTCGTCCCGGTCGGCGCTGCCGGCGCCGTCACGACACCGGCACCTGCACTGCCGATCGCCGCGCAGCCCGTTGCCGCAGTCACCCACGACAATCCGCTCGATCACGACAACGACATGCAGCAGCAGCGCCAGCACGACCGTCAGCGTGACCAGCGGCAAGACCGTCGGGCCGAAGACACCGTGCTCGACCAGATCCTGTTCGGCATGAGCAGCATCACCCAGAGCTAGCGGAGGAGGCAGGTAGCACCCGCCGACCGACTGTCAGGGCGCCGACGAAGCCGACCGCTTCGCCGGCGCGCGGCGCGTCACCACCTTCGCGGCGGGAGCGGGCACGATCGCCTTGGTCTCGGAACCGGAGTTGGTCGCCGATGCGTCGTTCTCGGTGCCGGATGTCTCGGGCTTCGGCGCACCCGGCTTCAGCTGGTCGAGCACCAGCGCCGTCCCGCCGACAGCGGCCACGACCGGCCACTGCACCACACCGCTCAGCGCGACCGCACCGATGGTCATCACCGCTGCGGGTGTCGAGTGACTTCCGCGGCGGGCTCCCTCCTGAACCCCCACGGCCGCGCCTTTCATGCTGCCGAGCAGACCGCCGACCGCGGCCCCACCGATCGCGCCGAGGGTCGCTGTCGCGGCCCCACCCGCTCCGGTCGCCACCCGTGCCGTACCGCTGACCAGATTCATCACTCTTTCGCCCCGCTCCATAGTTGCCGGAGATCGACGTCGCGCCGATCGTGTCCGACGCGGGAGTACCCCGCAGACCGCCCGTCTGAACAGGATCAGCTTCTTTCGTCGCGAGAGTGGACTTCGCGCGGTCTCCCCTCGGGCGCTTCGAGGTGGAGGGTCTCCGGCCGGGGGTGTCCCCGGAACCAGGCAGCGTAACGATCGGCGAGCGGCGCGGCGGTCAGCCCGTGAGCGAGAACAGAGGCCCCGATGGTGACCAGCGTGGTCGTCAGCAGCACGTCTTCGTGCGGGAGTTCGCCGGATTCCTCGACGATCAGGACCACGAAGACGATGGTCGCGAGACCGCGCGGCCCGAACCAGCCGAGAAACGCTATCGTCGGCCGCCGGGCGTGCAGACCGACGAGGGACAGCGCCACCGGCACCATCCGAACGACGGTCAGGCTGAGCGCCGCGTAGACGAGCACCCGCCACGACAGATGACCGAGTGCGGGACCGAGCAGCACGGCGCCGAAGACGATGAAGGTCACCGCGTTGAAGAGATCACCGGACTCCTCGATCAGGTGCGAGATCTCACCCCCCGCCCGCCGGCGAATGGCACCGAACGCGAGGCCACCGACGAACGCGGCGATGAAACCGGACCCGCCGATCGGGACGGCAATCGTGTAGGCGAGCACGGCGGCGGCGACCGGGACGATCTGCATCCACAGCGGGTCGATCGCACTGCGCCTGCCGGCGACGACCACGATCACCGCCGCGACCGACCCGGCTCCCACCCCGGCGAGGATGCCGTAGCCGATCTGCTCGGCGACCAGGCGCGCGGCGGCGCCGCCACCGATCGCACCCGATTCGGCGCCAGCGATCGCGAGGACGACGAGGAACAGTGGCACGCAGATGCCGTCGTTGAGCCCGCTCTCGACATTGAGGCCCTGCCGCACCCGCGTCGGTAGCGCGGGCAGAGTCACGACCGCCTGCCCGAGCGCCGCATCGGTCGGCGCCAGGATCACCGCGAGCAGCAACGCCTCCGGCCACCCGAAGTCGCCGAACACCAATACCGCGGCACCGAAGCCCGCCGCTATGGTCAGCGGCAGCCCGAACCCGAGAAGTCGGGCGGGAACCGCGATCTCGGGACGGAGTGCGGACAGGTCGACGCTCGACGCATCGGCGAAGAGCACCAGCGCGAGCGTCACCTCGGCGAGCAGTTTGATCGTCTCGCTCGTCACGTCCACATCGATCAGGCCCAGCGCATCGGCTCCCAGCGCGAGCCCGCCGGCGGTGAAGACGATCGGCGCCGTGAGCGGGGTTCCCGCAACCTTCCGGGAGATCCCGGCGAAGGCGAGCAGCATCGCTGCGATCGCCGGTAACGCCCAGGTCATCGCGTCCTCGACTCAGCGTGACCGGTCGAATCCCACACACCTCGTGGCGCTTTCGGAAGCTCGTGCCGAACCCGGTCCGGGATCGGGTGGCGAATTTCTCGGTCGACGACACCAGAGAACGACTCGGTCATCATCTCGGCTCCTCACGGGCGTCCGGGTATCCAGCCAAGCACGACGAACCCGCGGCCACAATCGTGACGCGCGGAGTAGCGGCACCGGAGCCAGTGGTGACCTTGTGCCCTACTCGGGAGGTCGACGCGGTTGGAACAGTGGAAGTGCGGGAAGGGTGCGCCTCTGTGGCCGACCTGCCTGGCCAACTGGCCCGTGACCGGGAGGTGCCGCGTGAAGCGACCTCGAGCTCGTCGTGTGACCGCACCTCACCACGTGGTTCCCACCCCGCGAGTGCTGAGCACTCCGGAGATCCTGAGCCGGATCACGGCGATGTTCGCCGATCCCGGCGATGGCGGTCGGGGGACTGATGCACCTCCGAACCCGTCTCCCGGTTGACAGGAGCGCGGCCCTTGCCGGCACGCGGCAAAACCGGGTCGACTGCACGCCTGGAAAACTCTGGGGCATAGGGGATTCGGAGTCACGGTGAGGACCTCACCGGATCCTTGGGAGTGAAACCCTTCGTCGGCCACGACACCGGCATTCCGCCGGAACCGGGGAAAGGGCTTCCGCGCCGCAGCCGACGAGACGACAATCCGTATATGGATGTCACCGAAGAGCAGCACCTCGATGCGGTGCGCGCACATCTGACTCAGCGCTATCAGGTACTCGACGAGCACCATGTCGGCGAGGCGATCGACACCGCACACCATCGGTTCGACGGATGTTCGATCCGCGACTTCGTGCCGCTGCTCGTCGAACGCGCCGCGATCCGCGCGCTCGAGGAGTCGTTGGCCATCACGCCGTCGGACGCGTCCCCTCCCGGTCTCGGACACCCCGGCCGCACACACCGATCCTGAATACGGCGAGGTCCGGCCGACAGTAATGCCGGGCATGCCCGGCGTGGGGCGGTCACTTACGGATCGACAGTGTCGGTCGGGGTCGCCTGTGAACGCTCGGCAGCATTTCCGGGCTCTTCCCCGGAGCGCCGTTCGCGATCGTCGACCAGGCCGGAGAGATCCTCCTCGTCGGGATCTGCGACCGTCAATACGGCATCGACAACATGCGGATTTCGTTCGAGTTCACCTTCGAGTTTGCGAAGTGTGCGGGCCACCCGCGATTCCGCGGCGTCGCCCACCAGGTCGACGCTCGCGACGAGAAAGAGCTGCCTCGGCCCGGTGTACTCGAGTCGCACGAAACGCACCGTCGACACCTCCGGGAACTCCTCGATACGGGCGATAACCGCCTCCCGCAGCGCCCCCGATGCCGGCACGCCAGTCAAGAATCGGCGGTTGCGGTCGATGAGCACCACCGCGACCGCACCGAGCAGCACCCCCACCAGAATCGAACCGAGCGCATCCCAGGCCGCAGCACCGGTGAGCTGGTGAAGTCCGACCCCCGCGGCGGCGATGACGATACCGATGATCGCAGCGCTGTCCTCGGCGAAGACCGCCCGCAGCATCGGATCGGACGTCTCGAGGGCGTAATCGAGGACGTCGCGGTCCGAGTCCTCGGCCTCACCGCGCAGCTGCCGGATCGCCCGCAGCAGGGAGGTTCCCTCCAGAACGAATGCGACAGCCAGCACAAGGTAGGCAACCAGATAATCGGCGCCGCCGGTGGGCGCGTGAAGCAGCTCCGACACGCCGTGCCACACCGACACCGACCCACCGGCAACGAAAAGGCCGACCGCCGCCAGCAACGACCAGACGTACGCCTCACGCCCGTATCCGAGTGGCCGATCGGCATCGGCGACTCGGGCGCTTCGACGATTCGCGATGAGAAGGAAGACCTGATTACCGGTGTCGGCCCAGGAGTGAGCGGCCTCCGCCACCATGGATGCGGAACCGGTCATCACCGCTGCCACCGACTTCGCAATCGCCACCCCGAGGTTGGCGCCGAACGCGATGATCACCGTACGCGTGCTACCGCCGCCAGCGTTCTCGTCGGCGCTCCGGTATCCGAGATCAGGTGCCCGCGTCACCTCACCAGTCTCACATCGGAACGCTGTTCATGGTGCCGTCGACAGGACTTGGAACGATGCCATTCGGAGATCGCATCGAAACACGTCCGCAGCTCGATCCTGCCGAGTGCGACGGCGTGATCGTGTCACGTCCGAGGGCGCTCAACGGGCGGTCGGCATCGAGCCCCTGGGGTTCCTCTCCACGGCATGCGCGTGACGGAGCAGGCACTTCGCTTGCATCTCGGCACCCGCACCTCATCCGCTGCACCGCACCGATCAGGCGACGATCCGGGTACTCGAGCACCCGGTCAGCGAGGCTCTACGGCGATCGCGCGAAGAAATACCCGAAAGGTTTGAGGCAGGAAGGGTTCCCCATCGGAGTAGGGAAGGAAGAGGCTGTGGCCGTAGGTGAACAGGAAACGCCGGATCCGGTCGGTGCGGTGGTGCGCAGCGACAGCCGCTCCCACGGATGAACGCGCCGTTCGCGTAGTTCGACCGACGCCCAGTCGAGCACATCGACGTGCGAGCAGGACGAGGGAAGCTCGAGCATCAATCGGACCACTCCCACATAGTCACCGTAAGGGCGATGCGGGTAGGTGTCGCGCCCATCCCTTCCGCCTCCAGCGCCCAACCACCCGAAGCCACGCGGCGAAGTCGACGCAGCCCGGCCGACCGGCCTGGGTGCCTCGCCCCGCCACCGGGCATGCCGACGGTCGGCCTGTTCGCTCTGCCCCGACGGCCGTCGGCACTATTGTGTTCGGCAGTGGCACAACGCCGCCGATGTCGCCGGGAGGGCAACCATGTTCGTTCTGGTGCGTCACGCGGATGCCCTGGCCAAGAAGACGTGGCCGGGCCCGGACACGGACCGCCCTCTCAGCCCCCTCGGCCACCAACAGTCCGTTCATCTCGTCGAAGCCCTGGCGGATGTCGCACTGTCCGGGTTGTTCTCGAGTCCCACCGTGCGCTGTCGGCAAACCTTGGAGCCCCTGGCCGTGGCGCGTGGGCTGCCGATCGTCGACGACCCACGTCTGGCCAGGGACGCCCCAGTTGGTGCACTGCTCTCCGCGCTCGGCCGGTGCGACGACGGCGCCCTCTGGTGCACGCACGGGGAGGTGTTCGACCAACTGGCGGCGGCCGCGACCAACCACGGTGCCGCACGCTTTCTGCCGACCGCCAAGACCGCGAAGGGTGGCCTGTGGATCGTGCACGGCGACCGCGGACCCCGCTATGTCGGGCCGAATCCTCTTGACTGACCGGCCCTTCGCCGGTTCGGTCCCTACCACCGCGACCATGACCCTCGATCACTCGGCCAGCAGCCGGTGGTAAGTGCACCGGGGAACGTCGATCCAGTCCCGGGTGGTCCGTCGCGGGGCCGAGCCGTCGTCCGCGATCGCCTCGGGAAACCGGAACACGATTGCCTCGAGGAGTCGGCCCGCGGCGGTCAACTCGACGCGTAGGGTCGCGATCTCCGCACCGAGCCGGGCGGGGCGGGCAGACTTGTGGTGCGTGCGGGCGTGATATCCGAGAATCTCCGCCTCTTCGAGGTGCCGGGCGACGGTATCGATCTCCTCGCACAGCAACTCGGCGAACACGCGGGTCACCGCCTGCGGGGTAACCGACCCGGCCGGACAGTGAGACCGGAAGGGGGCTGCATCCGCTTGCCGCGCAGGGCAACCGTGGATCACCGGCCTCCGCGGGTGTCGATACCGGTGAGGTAGAGGTGGGCACCGCTGTCGGGCACAATGAATTCTGTCCGGCAACACCATTGACGTGATTGTATCGTCGCCCGCGCGGCATGAGGAGGACACGTGGTCCACCACGCAGACACCGCTGCGGACGAGACGCACCTGCCGGTCGAGCCCCTGTTGGTCGAGCCCGAGGTACCGCGCCGCCCACTGGGCGATTTCCTCGCCTCGCCCCCCGCCGGTTGTCGGTGCTGGCGGTGGCCCCGGATCGCCGCGGCCACGTCGGTGGCCATCGACACCTGCCACCAGTAGATCGGGCCGTCTCCCGGACGCCTGGAAGATCAAGGAGTACACCATGCCTGGACTTCTCCGCGGAGTCGCGCGCACGGCCGTGGTGGCCGTGACCGCTGTTCCCAACCGAGTGTCGCGCCGTCAGGGGCAGCGCTGGGCGGCGAACCAGCCGCGGCAGCACGAAACGCCTCAGGCGCCCCCGCAGCCGGGTGCCCCACCGCCCGCCGGAGGCGGTGACCGTATCCCCGCCGTGAACCAACTCGGTGAGCTCCGGGACGGTGTTCACACCGAGGACGAGTTCACCGCCAAATTCACCGCCAAAGAGGCCACGATTCTGGCTTGGTGACCGGAAGTACCGAGTGGACGGAGCGGCGAAGTCGTCACCGACCTCATTGGTCGGGAAATTCTCCGGTGACCACGAAGATGACGCGGCGACCGATCTCGACGGTGTGATCACAGAAGCGTTCGTAGAACCGACCGAGCAACGTGATGTTCACAGCGGATGCGGCGCCGTGAAGCCAGTCGTCGCTCTTGGTGGCGGCGAACAGCTTGCGGAGCAGCTCGTCGGTCCGTTCGTCCGCCCAGATGAGGTCCAATGCGGCCACCTCGTTGCGGGTGCTCAGGATTTCTTGGGCGGCGGCGGCCTGCGCCGTGGCCGCGGCGCCCATGTCCGCGATGATGCCCCGCAGCTCATGAGGAACGACCGGTTCGGGGTGGTGCAACCGGGCGACCTCGGCGATGTGCGCCGCCAGGGAGCCCATCCGTTGCAGATCCGCAATGTTGTGCATACCGCCGATCAATGCCCGCAGGTCCAGTGCCACCGGTTGCTGGCGCGCGATCAGAGTGAGCGCACGATGATCGAGCTCCCGAGCACGGACGTCGACGTTCGCACTCAGCTCGGCAGCCCGGTCGGCGGCGGGCAGATCGGTGTCCAGCACGGCCCGGGATGCGCTATCGATCGCAGCCTCGGTCATGGCACACAGCTCGACCAGGTTCGCCCTGATCTCTTCGAGCTGCTCGTCGAAGTGTTCCCGCATCGTCCCCAGATTCCCTTTCGCGCTGGTCAACTCAATCGACAACTCAGCTGCCCGAGACCACACGGCCGGGGTGGCACGCCACCCTGGAGTCCCCGTCACGTCGGACACCGGGCACCGGTGTCCCGTGCGGATGCCGAGGTGCGCCGCAAGGAAAAAACGATGGCAGCCGGGCGACGGGCCTCATCCATGGGAGAATGACACCGTGCCCGACCAGACGAACACCAGCGCAACAGGCCGATTCACGGTCGGCTCACGGGTCTGGTACCGGGACGGTACCGGCGGCAACCACATCGCCCGGCTACCCGGCACCGTCGTCTCGGACTACGGCGACGAGGTCGCCGCCAACGCTCACCTGGGCCGCGACTGGGCGCCCGTTCGGCGCTGGGCCGTCGCGCTGGACGACGGTCGGCTCGTCTTCAGCGACGGAGACGAACTCGAGGGTCGGTGATCCGGATCGGACGATCATGTCCGATCCGAGCCGGAAAACAGCGGCTCCGGCGCTTCCACGACGATCGCCATCCGGGTGTCCGGGTACCAGCCTCGCAACCAGCCTGGCCACTTCCGGCGGCGAGCGATCACCTCGGCCCCGTCCATCTCGGCGCCGGCAGTCGGCGCCGTCAACGGCACGACTGGATCGACGGGCACCAGGCCCTGAAGTTTCTCTCGGGCGAGGCGTTCGACGAGAAGGGGAACGAAGTCGCGCACCTTGCCGTTCGCGAAGTGCGCGTGCGCGGAGCGCACCACCTGTTCGATGCTCTCCCGGGGAAGGTCCGGGAACCGCGCGTCGAGGCGGTCGATGACTTGGTCGATGTGTAGAAGCTCGTCATCGGGTGTCATGAAGAAATCCTCCGCCGAAGTCATACGCGGGGTCAATGAGTGCGAAGACCCCGAAAGGTCCTCGATGTCGATCGCTCCTCGCACCCGGTGCGAGGAGCGATCGTGTTGGTCACCGGCCGCCGGACCGGCGGCATACGTTCGGGCGGCGGCGCGGTCTCGGCACCGTCGGCACACGCGTGCCGGCCAAGACGTTTGCAAAGACAGCCATCGAAGCCCGTAACGCCGGCGACCAAGCGGCCCAACCGAAGTAGCCACCCGTTGGGGCGCATGACGGAAGCCACCGCCATGCGTCCCCACGTGATCCGCAATCCACGCAAGCGCCCGCCATCTGGCGTGCCCGGGACGATCCGAACAGGTCGGGTCAGCAACAGACCGGTGTCTGTGGACCGTCACCCCACTGTCGTAGACCACGCGAGTATTAGATGTCGTCATGGTCCAGCTCGACGTCCACCGACATCGTGTGTGGTCATACGAATTGCTGCCCGCCGTCGATGTCGTACGTCGCGCCGGTGAGTGCAGTGTTACTCATGATGTGGACCGCGAGCGCAGCGACGTCGGCGGGGCCGACGACGCGGCCGATCGGGAGCGTGGCCCGCAGCTCGGCTCGTCGATCCTCGAGTCGATCTCCGAGCAGCGACGCCGACAATGGGGTGTCGACGAAGCCGGCGGCGATGAGGTTCACGCGAACCGGCGCGAGCTCGAGCGCGAGGGCCGCGGTGAACGGAGGAAGCGCGGCAGTGGCGGCGGAGGCGATCCCCAGACCGTGACCGACGCGCCGACCGCCGGTGCCGCCCATGAACAGCAGCGTGCCGCCAGGCCTCATCTTGCTCGCCGCATTGCGCGCGACCTCGAGCCCCAGGACCACGTGCCCGCTGAGCTTCCGGCGCACCTGGTCCGAGTCCATCTCGAGCAGGGGCCCGTAATGCGGGCCGCCGGCCGTCACCATCACATGGTCGATCGGTGTCGACAGATCCTGAAAGAACCCCTGCAGGGAAGTCGTATCGTTGGCGTCGAAGGCTGCGGCGCGTTGTGCGCCGAGTTCCCGCGCCGCCTGCTCGAGCCGGTCGGGATCGCGGCCGGTCAGAATGACATCGGCGCCCTCCGCCCGGGCGCGTCGAGCGGTCTCGAGCCCGATGCCGCCGGTGCCGCCGATCACGACGACGCTCTGCCCGAGCAGTTCCGGTTGCCGCGGCTCGGGTACGGGACTGGTTCCGCTGGTCATGATCCCTCCGAAGGGTGGTGTCGTCGCCCGATGCCGGGTCACCTCCCCCCCGGCATGCAATCGCCGGCCGACGCCTCGCTATCCGATGCTTCTACAGCCACCGCAGCAAGGCAAGGAGCGCAGTCCGTGGCACTGCCGGAATGGCTTGCGAGCGAGCCCGATCGCGAGTGGGGCCTGATTCAGTGCAGGCTGGGTGCGATGGGGTTGCCCTGCCAGCGGGTGGACGCCGGGACGGTGTCGCCGCGCATCACCAACGAGGCCGGGCCGACGGTGGAGCCGCCGCCGAGGGACGCGGCGGGCAGTGCGACGCAGTGCGGGCCGAGGGTGGCGCCGGCGCCGAGGGTGACGGTGTCCATGCTCATGATGCGGTCGTGGAACAGGTGGGTCTGCACGACGCAGCCCCGGTTCACGGTGGCACCGTCGCCGAGATGCACCAGATCGGCCTCGGGGAGCCAGTACGACTCGCACCACACGCCGCGCCCGATGTGCGAGCCCATGGCTCGCAGCCAGGTGTTCAGGGCTGCGGTGCCGGTGGCGGCTCGCGCGAACCACGGTGCGGCGACCGTCTCGACGAAGGCGTCGCAGACCTCGTTGCGCCAGACGAACGAACTCCACAGCGGGTGCTCGATGGCGTCGATGCGGCCGACGAGGAGCCACTTGGCGGCCACCGACACCGCCGCGGCCACCGCGCCCGCGACCATGAGGACGACGCCACCGAGTGCGGCTGCGGCGAGGAAGCCGAGGGCGTCGGCCAGTGCCTCGAGCGCCGACAACACACCGAGCCCGATCCCGAAGGTGACCATCACCGGGATCAGTCGGCAGGTTTCGACGGCGGCGCGGGCCACCTTCAGCCGCAGCGGCGGTGCGAAGGTGCGGGCGGAGTCGGAGTCGGTGGCGGCCCGGCGTAGTCGCACCGGTGGGCTGCCCAGCCACGACGAGCCGGGCTTCGACTTGGTCGGTGCGGCGGACAGGACCGCGACCAGACCGTGCTTGGGTACCCGGCGCCCGGGTCCGGTCATGCCGGAGTTTCCGAGGAAGGCGCGTTTGCCGACCTTGGCCCGCTCGATCCTCAGCCACCCGCCGCCGAGCTCGTAGGGGGCGATCATGGTGTCGTCCGCGAGGAACGCGCCGTCGGCGACGGTGGTGAACTTCGGCAGCAGCAGGACGGTGGAGGCCTCGACGTCCTTTCCGATCTTCGCGCCCAGCAGGCGCAGCCAACCGGGGGTCAGCATGCTCGCATACAGCGGGAACAGGAACGTGCGGGCCGAGTCCATCAGTCGCTCGGTGGCCCAGACCTGCCACCCGGTCCGGCTGCGCACCGGGTGATACCCCTCGTGCAGGCCGACACCGAGGAGTCGGACGGCGAACACGGTCATCGCGGCGAACACGGCCAGCGCCAGCAGGGTGGCGACGGGAAGCATCGGCAGCGCGGCCGCGGCGGCCGCGGCGACCGTGTCGGCGCCGCGGATCCACCAACCGAGCAGGGCGAGCCCGCAGCCGAGGGCGATCAGCGGCATCGCCGACAACACCAGCGAGGTGAGCCCGTAGACCGGCACCCACCGGGACGCCGGCGCCGGGCGGTGGGCGGGCCACTGACGGTTCGCCTTGCCTACCTTGACGGCGGGCGAGCCGGCCCACTGCTGGTCGGCCTTGACCTTGCCGACCACTGCCGACCCGGCGGCGACTTCGGCGTCGTGGCCGATCACCGCGCCGGGAAGCAGCGTCGACCGGGCGCCGACCGTCGCGCGTTCGCCGATCCTGATCGACCCGACATGGACGACGTCGCCGTCGATCCAGTACCCGGACAGGTCGGTCTCGGGCTCGATCGAGCAGCCGTCGCCGAGTTCGAGCAACCCGGTGACCGGAGGCAGAGCGTGCAGGTCGATACCGCGGCCGATCCGGGCGCCGAGCGCGCGGGCGTAGTAGATCATCCAGGGGGCGCCGGACAGGTTCGCGGCGCCACTGGCCTCGGCGAGGCGTTCGGCCAGCCAGAGGCGCAGATGCACCGATCCGCCCCGCGGATACGTGCCCGGGGTGAGGGTCCGCAGCAGGAGGCGGGCTCCGAGTACCGAGATGGTCATGCGTCCCAGCGGGGTGATGAACAGCAGGAACATCACCGCCACCATCGACCAGGACAGCGTCGGCGCCCACGCGACGTCGGCAAACCGTGCGAGCACATTGTTCGCGACGGCCAGCCAGGTGACCCACTGCAGCCCGGTCAGTGTGGTCAGTGGCACGGTCGCCGCGAGCTGCGCCCACTGCGCGCGGCGCGGTGTCGGTGTCACGGTGCGCGCGTCGACCGAGGCCGCGGGTGCCAGATCGTCGAGGAATGTGGCCAACGATCCCAGCCGCGGGTGGTCGTACAGCTGGGCGACGGTGACCTCCGGGAAGCGCTCCCGCAGGGCGCTGACCAGCTGCGCGGCGCTGAGGGAGCCGCCGCCGATGGCGAAGAAGTCGTCGCCCTGCCCGCCGACCTCGGCGCCGAGAGTCCGCGCCCACAGCTCGGCGACCCAGGCTGCGGTGCCGGTGAGGTCGGCTGCCGCGGCGTCCTGGGTGCCGGTGCCCGGCAGCGGCCAGGGCAACGCGTCCCGGTCTACTTTCCCAGAGGTGCGGGTGGGCAGTTCGTCGAGCACCGCCAGCCGGGGCACCAGTGCGGCGGGAAGTTGTCCGGCCAGCGTGGTCCGGGCCGCGGTCACGTCGAACGCCTTCGGCGCCGCGAGGTACCCGACGAGCACCTTGGTGCCCGAGTCGGTGGTGCGGACCGCGGCGGCTGCCCCGGAGATCCCGGGCAGGGCTTGCAGGGCGGCGTCCACCTCGCCGAGTTCGATGCGCCGGCCACCGATTTTGACCTGGTCATCCGCACGACCCTGGAACAGCAGCCCGTCACGGTCGAGCCGTACCAGGTCGCCGCTGCGGTACGCGCGGTCCCAGCCCAGGGTGGGCATCGGCGCATATTTCTCCGCATCCTTGGCGGGGTCGAGGTAGCGGGCCAGCCCGACGCCGCCGATCACCAGCTCGCCGACCTCGCCCTCGGCGACCGGGTGGCCGTCGGCGTCGACCACGGCGAGGTCCCAGCCGTCGAGTGGCAGCCCGATCCGCACGGGCCCGGTCCCGGTCAACGGAGCGGCGCAGGCGACGACGGTGGCCTCGGTGGGTCCGTAGGTGTTCCACACCTCCCGGCCGGGCACGGCGAGACGCTGCGCCAGTTCCGGTGGGCAGGCCTCGCCGCCGAAGATCAACAGCCGCACCGATTCCAGAGCCTCCGCAGGCCACAATGCGGCCAGGGTCGGAACGGTGGAGACGACGCTGATCTCGCGGGAGATCAGCCACGGACCGAGGTCCATGCCGCTGCGCACCAGCGACCGGGGCGCCGGGACCAGGCACGCCCCGTGCCGCCACGCCAGCCACATCTCCTCACAGGACGCGTCGAACGCCACCGACAGCCCGGCGAGGACCCGGTCACCGGGGCCGAGCGGCGCGCCCTGCAGGAACAGGCGTGCCTCGGCATCGACGAAGGCCGCGGCGCCCCGGTGCGACACTGCGACCCCCTTCGGGGTGCCGGTCGAGCCGGAGGTGAAGATGATCCAGGCGTCGTCGTCGGGGGTCGGGACACACACCTCGGCCGGCACCGACACCGACACCGACACCGACGACTGTGCACCCTGCGCGGTGACGATCGTCTTGACCCGCGCCTGACCGAACACCAGCTCGGCGCGCTCGTCCGGATCGTCTGCGTCGACCGGCACATAGGCGGCGCCGGCGGCGAGGATGGACAGGATCGCCAGGTACAGCTCCCGCGAACCCGACGGCATCCGGATGCCGACCCGGTCGCCGGCGCGCACACCGCGGCCCGCCAGTCGGCGCGCACCCTCCCGCACGGCCTCGATCAGCTCGGCGTAGGTGACGGTGGCCTCGCCGTCGTCGATCGCGGGCGCGTCGGGATACCGACGCGCGGTCGCCTCGAGGATGTCGAGCAGGGTGCGCGGCGGGGCCGCGAGGTCACCGCGGGTGAGTTCGGCGGGAAGTACCCGTTCGATGAGTGAGACGGACATGGAGAATCGTTGTTCCTCTCTGGGGTGGGCAGGCCAGGGCCCGGCACCCGAAAGATCGATGAGCGACAGTGGCGCGCAGGCGATGGTGGTCGCCTCGGTGTCAGGCGTCGGTGTCGGCGAATTTCTTCGGATGACCCAGGGCGCGCAGCGCGAGCCGGTGCAAGGTCCGGCGGTCCTTCGCCGTCAGGTCGGCGAATAGTGTGTCGGTGGCGCCGTCGACCAATTCTTCGGTTCGGGCTACCGCCTTCTCGCCGTCCTCGGTCAGCGAGAGCAGTTGCTTTCGCCGATCCTTGGCGTGTTTTCTCCGCACCACGAAGCCTCGTTTCTCCAGGCCGTCGACCAGGCGCACCATGTCGCTGCGGTCGACGGCGAGAACGTCGCACACCTGGCGTTGGGTGAGCTCACCCTCCTGCTTCAGGCACGCAAGGATCCAATGCATTCGAAGCGTGAACCCCTCATCGGCCAGTGCAGTATCGAGCTGCACACGCCCCACCCGATGGAGGTCGGCAACGACGAATGCTGCGCTGCGCAGCAACGTGTCGGGAGGGGTGGGCACGGCGACCACCGTAGCACTAATGGGGAATACAGATGATGGGAATCACCCACCATCATGGATACATCGTGGCCGGTAGACGCGCTGAGCTGCGGCAATATGCACGATCCCACTCGGCCGACACCGACGGATCCGGCGTGCAATGGATTCCCGTCGTCACGTTCCTACAGGTCTCGGCCGACATGGCCGTGGCGATCGACGTCCCCGACGGGCACGGCCACCGCTATGTCGACGACGTCGCCAACGGCTGGACCGCCGTCGTCCAACCACCCGGATGAACACCGGAGAAGACCGAACGGCTGCGGCCGATCATGCGCGCCGACGAATGAGGCGATTGGAGTTGCCGCGGTGACCAGTCGGCGGGCGAAGATCGTGTCCCGCCGAACGGCAACGAGTCGTCACCGAACACCAGCGGGGGGACGCGCAGCGCGCACGATGGTCGCCACCGCCGACTCTCGAGGCGGCGATCGGCGGTATCGATCGCGTCGTCGATCAGATCCGAACCCAGATCGAGGAACCGTTGGCGCCGCACCGGCAGCGACGGTGCAGAAACCAGCGGTGACATGACGTCATCGACTGTCCAGGCCCGAATCCACGAGGGAGGATTGTGGAGTGAGCAATGGCGAAGCACCCCATCAGACCACCGACGCCAGCGAGACCGGCGGACACGACGGCCGCGTCCTCGCGCCTCCGCCGGCCATCCCCGGGGTACCGCCCGCCGCCACCAGCGCCGTATCGAGCGCGCCCACGGACGGGCTCCCGGAAGGTCGTTATCTGAACCGCGAACTCAGTTGGCTCGATTTCAACTCGCGGGTGCTCGCGCTCGCCGAGGACACCTCGTTGCCGCTGCTCGAGCGTGCCAAGTTCCTCGCGATCTTCGCCTCCAACCTCGACGAGTTCTTCATGGTCCGGGTGGCGGGCCTCAAACGCCGGGACGAAACCGGCCTGTCGGTGCGTTCCGCCGACGGCCTCTCCCCGAGGGAGCAGCTGGCCCTGATCGCCACGCGCACTCAGGAGATCTCGTTAACGCACGCACGATTGTTCCTCGACTCGGTACGTCCCGCGCTGGCTGCCGAGGGCATTTCGATCGTCGGCTGGTCCGACCTCGACGACGAGGACCGCAGCCGGTTGTCGGTTCACTTCCAGGATCAGGTGTTTCCGGTGCTCACACCGCTCGCCGTCGACCCCGCCCATCCGTTCCCCTACATCAGCGGCCTCAGTCTCAACCTCGCGGTGACGGTGAAGGACGCCGCGACCGGCGGAGAACACTTTGCACGCGTCAAGGTTCCGGACAACGTCGGACGCTTCGTGCGGGTCCAGCGCAACGACACCCCTGCGGCGATCGACGCGTTTCTCCCGCTGGAGGAACTGATCTCGGCACACCTCGACGCCCTGTTTCCGGGTATGGAGATCGTCGAACACCATGCCTTCCGCATCACCCGCAACGCCGACTTCGAGGTCGAGGAAGACCGCGACGAGGATCTCCTGCAGGCGCTCGAACGGGAACTGGCGCGACGGCGTTTCGGGTCCCCGGTGCGGCTCGAGGTCGCGGACGACATGACCGAGCACATGCTCGAGCTTCTCTTGCGCGAACTCGACGTCGACCCGGGTGATGTCATCGAGGTGCCGGGGCTGCTCGACCTGACGTGCCTGTGGCAGGTGTACGCCGTCGACCGTCCCGCGCTCAAGGACACTCCGTTCGTCCCGGCGACCCATCCCGCGTTCGGTGAACGGGAAACTCCCAAGAGCGTCTTCGCGACTCTGCGCGACGGCGACGTGCTCGTGCACCACCCCTACGACTCGTTCTCGACGAGCGTCCAGCGCTTCATCGAGCAGGCAGCCGCCGACCCCCAGGTTCTGGCGATCAAGCAGACCCTGTACCGCACGTCCGGCGACTCACCGATCGTCGACGCCCTCATCACCGCCGCCGAGGCGGGCAAACAGGTCGTGGCGCTCGTCGAGATCAAGGCGCGATTCGACGAGCAGGCCAACATCAAATGGGCCCGCAAACTCGAACAGGCCGGCGTGCACGTGGCATACGGGCTGGTCGGGCTCAAGACCCACTGCAAGACCTGCCTCGTGGTCCGGCGCGAGGGATCCGCCATCCGCCGCTACTGCCACATCGGCACCGGGAACTACCACCCCAAGACCGCCCGGCTGTACGAGGACGTCGGCCTCCTCACCGCCGCTCCCGAGATCGGTGCAGACCTGACCGACCTCTTCAATTCCCTCACCGGTTACTCCCGGAAATCGCAGTACCGCAACCTACTCGTGGCACCCCACGGCATACGCCGGGGAATCATCGAGCGCATCGACGCCGAGGTGGCACGCACACTGCGTGGCGAGGATGCGGGTATCCGCCTCAAGGCGAACGCCCTGGTGGACGAACAGGTGATCGATGCTCTCTACCGTGCGTCGCGAGCGGGTGTGCCCGTGCAGATCGTGGTCCGCGGAATCTGCACGCTGAAGCCGGGCGTGCCGGACCTCAGCGAGAATATCGAGGTCCGGTCGATCCTCGGACGCTTCCTCGAACACTCGCGGATCCTGTACTTCCGCGGTGCCGACGAATTCTGGATCGGCAGCGCCGACATGATGCACCGCAACCTCGACCGCCGCGTGGAAGCCATGGTCCAGGTCAAGGACCCCCGGCTCACCGCACAATTGGGCGACATCTTCGACTCGGCACTCGACCCGAGGACCCGGTGCCTGATCCTGCACCCCGACGGCAACTGGGTGGCCTCCCCCGCCAACGACGAAGACGTCCGCGAACACCAGCAGGCCCTCATGCGGACCCGCACGGGCAGCGGATCCTGAAAACCGGGAACCGGCCCCGTTCGGCCCAGACGCCTGCGCACTGATCAGCACCCACGGCGCCGGCCACCGTCACCCGCCGCGCTCGCATCCGGCCTGAGCCAACTCCCCGCCCTCGGCCGCCCACCGAACGCCGCCGCCCACAACGCGTTCGCCGATGCCGCACCGACTGATCGTTCACACACCATGCGCGATGCGGGTCCCGGAAAGCGGATTGCCGGGAATCGCAGAACCGAGGGAACGGAAAGACGAGCACGACGGCCCAGGGGCAGCGATTCCCCACCGTCCCGCGAGGGGAGATGGGGAATCGCGGTACCGCGGATGTGGACGCGGCCGTCTTCAATGACTGAAGGGAAAGCCGCTGAGAGTGAAACACCTTGGAGTGGAATTGGTTTGGGCGCGCCCCGCGCCGCATGCTGTCACCGCGGGGCGCGCTGAGGTCAGGTGGTCTGAGTCGTGGATCCGGTGACCCACTGGATGGACTGGATGAGGGCGTCGAGCAGGCTGGTGGTGGGGGTCTTGACGACGAAGTGCAGGACGTCGAGCAACATGGGATCTCCTTCGATGTTGGGTGAAACCGGGCCGGGATCGGCTCGGGTGCCAGAGGGGAACCGACGCTCCTAGAGGGTGATCGGGGGGCCGTAGGCGGCGAAGGAGTCGTCGGTTTCCTTGGTCGAAGCGGTCCACTGGGAATAGGTGCGGACCGAGACGGGGCCGGCGGCACCGTTGATCTGGAAGTGGATGTTGTCGAGGTTGACGTTGCCGTTGCCCGTGGTCATGGTCTTCTTGTCCAGGGACACCGCGACGATCTGCCCGGGCCGGATCGGGACCACCCAGTTCGCTTCGAGGGGGGTCTGCACCGACATGGTCAGGGTGGGCAGGCCGCCGACCGGAATACCGAGGGCCTGCTGCGGAGTGATGCCGACCTTGCCGCCGAGGGACAGGCCGTTCGAGACGTCGAGCAGGTAGCCGACCTCCACCCCGACGTCGACGGTGCCCGCGGTGATCGGGGCGCCGCCGGAGGACGTGACGGCGGTGTTCCCGCCGAGGAAGACGTCCTTGTCGAATGGGGTGCCATTGAGCGAAATCACGCTGTTGAGCCATTGGCCGGTCTGCGCGATCTCGAGGTTCGTGCCCAAGACCGTGGTCTTGGCGGCCGAGGAATCGGCGATCGCGATGACGTCGGCGTCGGCGGTGCCGGTGCCGAGCCCGAAGGTCAGAGCGGCGAGAGAGAGGAGGGTGACGGTCCGGGCGGGGGAAAGGATCCGGCGCAGCCGGGATGTGCTGTCCTGGGTCATGTCGTGTCTCTCGTGAGGAAGCCCCGCCCTCATGCGATGACGCATCCGGGCGGAACTTGTCGGGAGTGTGGGGCGTGGGCCGGGACCGGTGATTCGATCCCGGGACAGAATCACCCTCATCGGTGAACACCGGACGAACGGATAACGTCTACCGCCCGGCGAACCGGAACACAACGATACGAAACAGGACTTCGAAAAGTGTTGTTGCGCATACCTTTTGGTTTCATCGGTCCGATTGGTCCGATATGTCCGGAAACGTTGGCTGTCCTCAGTGAATTCTCAACGATCATCACGTATCGTCGCGTCACTACTCCCGTGAGAAGTAGTCGAAATCCCTTGCCCTGCAACGTCAGTATCGATCCGACGAATTGCCGTCGGTCGCCGAGGACAGTTTCCGTCACCGCGCCCCCTACACCTCGAGGCGGCGCAATGGGCGGCGCACGACTCGGGGCCGCGTTCAGATCGCGGCAACTACAAGCGCCGCCGCTCCTGCACTGTGGTGTCGAGGTTCGCAGGCGTCTGTTACCGACGGTGTAGGCCAGTTGCCCCTCGGTGTGATCCACATGCAGCCTTCCCGTCCAGCCCCGGCGTTGCCACCCGCGTGCCGTCGTCGCCATTAGTGACACGCATCACACCACATCGGGATTCGCTTCGCGTAACGCTTCGAGCCCTTCCGGACACCGTTCGAGTAGCCGCGGACGCTGGGCCCACGGCACCCGAACAGAAACCGACCACAATGAGCACCACACAGCTCCACCAGAACGCATTACGCCCCGCCGCCACCTTCGCCAAGAGGGTCGCCGTCATCGCCGCCGCAGCCGCCGCCTTCGGTGTCCTTCCCGCCGGCATCGCCGCCGCCGCACCCGCCCCGGTCCCTGCACAGCCCGTCGCCGCCGTCATCACCCACGACATCCCCGTCGACCGCGACAACGGCATGCACCACGACCGTCAGCAGGACCGGCACCGCGACCAACGCCAGGACCGCCGGACCGAGACCACCATCCTCGACCAGTTCCTCCTCGACGGCTCGACCAGTAGCACCGTCCAGATGTAGAGCAGCACACCGCCGACCTCCCGAGGAGGGCTCCATGACCACCACCGAAATCCGAACAGGCGAAACAACCAGCAACGCAACCTCGTTCGACACGCACCACGACCTGGTCGCCGCCCTGCTCCGTGCGGCAACCGCCCACGGCGAACACGAGCAACGCACCGGCGGATACGACGAGAACTGGCCCGACTGGTACGCCGCCTACATGGTCGCCGAACAGGCCGGGACGGAGCTGCCGACCTGAACGAATCACCAGAAACCGCTCAGCCACCACCATCAGAATCAGTCCTCAGGAGAACACCGTGTCCACGATCCACCTCCACCAGACCACCACCGCAACACCCGAACAATTCCTCGCCGCGCTCACCGACTTCGGCCCCGGCCGCGAGGAAATCTTCGGCAACAGCGCCGACGACTACCTCCAGGTCCACCACCTCGGTACAGCCGACGCCGACGTCACCGAGGGCTCGGGCGGGGCCTGGGAACGCCTGCACTACGACTGGACCGACCCCCGCCGCGTCGTCATGACCACCACCGACTCCAACCTGTGGGGCGGAAACTCCGGCCACACCTACACCCTCACCCCGAACCCCGACGGGACCACCGACATCGACGCGGTCGTCGTCCGCGACGGCAAGAACCTCAAGGGACGAGCCCTCGGGGCCGTGCTCGGCGTCTTCGGCACCCGCGTCCTGGGAAAGGCATTCGACAAGACCGTCATGGCCGTCGAAGCCCGCAACAACACCGGCGACCGTCCCGCCCGCGCAGCCTAGACACCCGGTGTGGGGCGCACGGCACCTGCCGCGCGCCCCACACTACTGCCGGTCCTCACACGAAAGCGCTTCGTCCGGTCAACGACCGTCCGACGATCAGGGTGTTCATTTCCCTGGTTCCCTCGTACGAGTAGATCGCTTCCGCGTCGGCGACGAATCGGCCTACGTTGTGTTCGAGAAGTATTCCGTTGCCGCCCATCAACTCCCGCGCCCATCCTACGGTTTCGCGCATGCGGGCCGTGCAGAACGCCTTGGCGAGCGATGAGTGCCGGTCTTCGGCTTGCCCCTGATCCTGCAACTGGGCCAGTCGTGCGCACAGGGCCAGCGACGAGGTGATGTTGCCGAGCATCCGCACCAGCAGGTCCTGCACGAGCTGGAAGCCACCGATCGGCCGGCCGAACTGTTCACGGGCGCAAGCATATTTCAGCGCGTTCTCGTATGCGCCGCGCGCGCAGCCGACGACCATCCAGGCCACGCCCGCGCGTGTCACTCGCAGCACCTCGGCGGTGTCCTCGAACGTGTTCGCGCCTTGCAGGCGGCTGCACTCCGGAACCCGTACGTCGTCGAGTGTGATGAGCGCATTCTGCACGATCCGCAGGGCGATCTTGTGCTCCTGCTTGTTCGCCGTGAATCCGGGCGATGAGTTCTCGACGACAAATCCCTTTACCTGGCCGTCGGCGACATCCTTGGCCCAGATTACCGTGAGATCACCGAATGTCGCGTTGCCGATCCATTTCTTCTGCCCGTTCAGGGTCCAGGTGTCACCGTGACGTTCGGCCGTCGTGGTGAGTCCGCCGGATGCACCGGAGCCGACCTCGGGTTCGGTCAGCCCGAAGGATCCGATCTTCTCGTACGTTGCCATCGAGGGAAGGAACCGTTCGCGTTGTTCGTCCGAGCCGCACAGGTAGATCGATCCCATGGCCAGGCCGCCGTGTACGCCGTTGAACGTCGCTACCGAGGAATCCGTGCGGGCCAGCTCCATCGCAATCATCCCGTCGAGTAGGTAGCTCCCGCCGGCACATCCGAAGCCCTGGTAGGGCACACCGGCGATGCCGAGGTCGCGGAGTCCGGGCACGATCTCGAATGGGAAGGTCCCGGCATTCCAATGTGCGTTGACGATCGGGTCGACCTCGGTGGTCATGAAGTCGCGCACGGAGTGCAGCACGGCGCGGTCGGAATCGGAGAGCATCTGTTCGAATGCATAGAAATCCGAGGTGTCGGTGTTCGGGATCGGGCTCACGGGTTTACTCCTGGATCGTGAAGGAAGGTCGTGATCACCGGCGCGAGTTCGGTGGCGTTGGTGACCAGGTCGATGTGTCCGCCGGAGTGCAGATGCATGGTTGCGTGTGGCAAGAGCTGATTCATGATTCGGGCGTTGATCACGGGCACGATGGGGTCGTCGGTACCCGCGACGAGGAGGGTCTGCTGTCTGATCGCGGACAGCAAGGGCAGGCTCGTCCACACCGCTCCGGCGAGCAGTTGGTGGACGTAACCGATCTTCGATCCGGCGTGCAGCTGCTGCAGGAAGAGCCCGGCGACAGCGCCGCCCTCCCGGCGTGCGGTACCGCCGTACAGATCGCCTGCGATCGAGGCCGCATACGCCGGGTCACGGAACCTGCGCGGGGTCAGCATCTTGGCCAGCACCCGTGGCTTGCCCGGAACCATCACCGCGCCGGTCCCGGTCGCGGCCAGGACCAGCCGCCGGCACCGGCGCGGATTCTGGACGGCGAACTGCTGTGCCAGCGCCCCACCCCAGGACAACCCGAGCACGTCGACGACACCGACGCCGATTTCGGTCAGCACTCTTCCCAGCACCCACGCCAGATAGGCAAAGCCATAGGGAGCAAGAGACGCGGGAGATCCGCCGGTGCCGGGGACGTCGAATCGAATCACGGTGATCTCCGGATCGAGCTGAGCCACCAGCGGATCGAGCACCTCGTAGCTGGCCCCGATACCGTTGCACAAGACCAGTGGCACACGTCGAGCACCGGCGGATCCGGGCCGGATGCCGATCCGGATCCGCTGACCGCAGGTCGCGACGTATCTCTCGGCCTCGATGGCCGCGTTCATCGGTACAGCACAACGACATCGGCGATGCAGGCCGGGCGCTCGGTGCCGTCGACCTCGTAGGTCAGTCCGAAAACGACCTCGACGCCGGCGGGCCTGCGCTGGGCCGAGGTGACGGTCACCGTTGCCCGGAGTCTGGCACCTACCGGCACCGGCGAGGGGAACCGTACCTTGTTCAACCCGTAGTTCAGCGCGGCCTGAACGTTGTCGACGGTCAGGACATCGCCGAGCACTCGCGGGGCCAACGAGAGTGTCAGATAGCCGTGCGCGATCGTCCCCTTGAACGGTCCCCGGGCCGCTCGCTCGGGGTCGGTGTGGATCCATTGGTGGTCGCCGGTCGCGTCGGCGAACCGATCCACCTGGTCCTGGCGGACTTCGTACCACTCAGTGGTTCCGAGGGTCTGTCCGGTCAGGTCGAGCAAGTCCGCTGCATCTGCGATATGGGTGGTCATCGTCTTCTCTCGGGTGGTGTCAGTTCTGGTACACGTAAGTGCCGGGTGCCGGGGCGACGGGTGCATAGCCCGCACAGCCCAGGTTTTGGGGGGCGTCGACTTCGGGGCCACTGCGGTCGGCCAGCCATTGGATGTAGTCCGGCCACCACGAGTCGCCGGTCTGCTCCGCCGTCTGCACCCAGTCTTCGGCCGTGTCCTGATCGACTTGGCCGATCCGGAACGAGGCCCTGGGGTTGCCCGGCGGGTTGACCAGCGCCGCGATGTGGCCGCTCGACGAGAGGACGAACCGGTTGTCCTTGCTGCCGAGGAGGCGGGCACTGCGATAGCAGGCCTGCCAGGGTGAGATGTGATCGGCGACGCCGCCGATGACGTACGAGTCGGCGGTGACCTTCGACAGGTCGACCGGGGTTCCCAGCATGCTCACCGCCCCGGGGGTGGTCAGCGCGTTGCGGAGTCCCATCATCACCAGGTCTCGGTGCAGCGCGGCCGCCATCCGGGTGGTGTCGGCATTCCAGAACAGCACATCGAAGGCTGCGGGTGAGCGGCCCTGCACGTAGTTGTTCACCCAGTACCGCCACACCAGATCTGTCGGTCGCAGCCACGCGAACACCTCGGCCATTGCCCGTCCGTCGAGGTAGCCCTTGGACCTCGACGCTCGGATGGCGGCCTGCGCTGCACGCTCGCTCATCGCGGCCGAGGCGAAGCCTGCCCTGCTCTGGTCGAGCACCGTGACGGCGAGCGTGAGTCCGGCGATCCGATCGCCCTCGCCGATCGCAGCGAGGTGGGCCGCGGTCATGGCGGCGAGGATGCCGCCCGAGCACGTCGCCAGCAGGTGCGCGCTGTCGGCCCCGGCGATCTTCTGCGTCGCATCGAGTGCCTCGATGATCGCCGCGCCGTACGTGTCGACATCCCAATCACGATGCCGAGCTTGGGGATTGCGCCACGAGATCGCGAAGACCTGCTGGCCCTGCTGCAGGAAGTACTCGATCATGCTGCGCCCGGGAGCGATGTCCATGATGTAGTACTTGTTGATGACCGGCGGGATCATCAGCAGCGGGATGGAACGCACCTTCGGTGTCTGCGGCGCGTAGTGGATCAGCTCGAACGCCCGGGTCTGCAGCACCACCGCCCCCTTGGTGGTGGCGACGGTTTCGCCGACGGCGAATGCGTCGGGATCCACCATGGCCGGGATCCTGGGCTTGGACAGCATGTCGCGGGCGAAGGCTTTCAGCCCGCGCACGGCGCTCAGTCCGCCGGTGTCGATCATTGCTTTCCAGCCGACCGGGCTGAGCAGCGGGTTGTTGGTCGGCGCCAACCCCTCGACGATGTTGTCGAGGACGAACCGCATCGTCTCCGCGTCGCGCCAATCCAACTGCGCGTCGCCCAACAGCGTGTCGGCCGTCTCCGCCGTGGCCAGGTACGCCTGCATTGTTCGCTTCAGCAAGGGATTTCCCTGCCATGCCGGATCGACGAAGCGTTTGTCACCCTTCGAGGGGACACGTTCGCAGGTCCCGACGGCGATCGTGCCCAGTTCGCGGGCCAGGGTGGCGCCGCGGTGAGCGAGGGTGCGCTGCCGTTTGGTGAGATTGACCCCGAAGCGGGCCCAGGCTCCATTCGGGAGCATGCGGCCGGCGAATCCTCGGGAGGAGTTGGTCAGCAGCAGGTCCAGCGGTGCGGCGAGTTCGTCGGGGCTCGTGATCGGGTTCGTCATGACTGCGTTGCACTTTCGGTTGTCGGAACGGTCACCTCGCGGCGGAGAATCTTGCCGGTCGCTCCCTTCGGGAGACTGTCGACGATCCACACGCGGCGCGGGTATTTGTAGGCAGCGAGTCGCTGCTTGACGAATTCGCGCAGTTCGGTGGGATCGACCCGTGCGCCGTCCTGGAGGACCACCGCAGCGCCGACCTCCTCGCCGAGCGAGTCGTGCGGAAGACCGATGACCGCAGCCTCGACCACGACCGGATGCTCGTAGAGCACTTCCTCGACCTCCCGGGGGTAGACATTGAAACCACCGCGGATGATCAGGTCCTTCTTGCGGTCGACGATGTAGATGTAGTCGTCTTCGTCGACCCTGCCGACGTCACCGGTCGAGAACCAGCCATCGGCCGAGAGGAGCGCCGCCGTCGCTTCCGGCAGGTTCCAGTACCCCTTCATCACGTTGTGCCCCCGGATCTGGACCTCCCCGAGTTCGCCCTGCGGGACCTCGTGGCCCATCAGGTCGACGATCCGCATCTCGACACCCTCGACGGGGGTACCGACCGATCCGGGCTTGCATTCGCGGTGCGGGTGGTTGAAGGAAGCCACCGGAGACGTCTCGGACAGACCGTAGCCCTCGAGAATCGTGGCACCGAACATCTTCCCGAAATCGGTGAGCACCTGAACCGGCAAGGAGGCGCCGCCGGATACACAGACTCGGAGGCTCTCCGTCGCCGAAGGAGGACATCTCGTAGCCTCACCGATCAGCGCCGAGTACATCGTCGGCACGCCCGCGAACACGGTGACCGCGTCGCGTTCGATCACCTCGATGGCCTTCTGCGGGTCGAACCTGGGGAGCAGCGTGAGGGTCGCACCCGCCGATACCGAGGTGTTCAGCCCGCAGGTCAGGCCGAAGATGTGAAAGAGCGGCAGGCACCCCATCACCACGTCGGCGGGCCCCACTTCGATCAGAGTGCGCGCGGCAACTTCCTGATTGCGGTCGAGACCGCCGTGAGTGAGCTCGGCGCCCTTCGGCGTGCCGGTCGTCCCCGACGTGTGCAGAACGACGGCGGTGTCCGTGTCGGCGCGGTCGACCGGACTCGCTTGTGCGGGCAGATCCGCCGTCAGCCTCCCCAGCTCGGCATCGTCGACCAGCCAGCAATTCGCTCCTGCTCCCACGGCACCCGCGGTGGCTTCCGCAGCGAAGGCCGGTGTCGCGAACAGCGCCGTCGCACCCGTGTTGGAAAGGTAGAACTCGACCTCGCGAGACTTCAGCAACGGGTTCATGGGCACAGCGATGGCACCGCTGCGCAGGATGCCGTAGAAGGCCAGAGCGAACGCCGGCGTGTTGGTCAGCATGAGCCCGACCCGATCGCCAGGGGCGATCTCTTCGCGGTCGAGGAAGGTCGCGACTCGCGCGGCCGCCGCATCGAACTCGGCGAAGGTAAATGCCAGATCGTCGCAGCGAAGTGCCACCGAATCGGGATACTTTTGCGCTGAGGCAACAAGATTCAGACTCAGATTGGACAAGAGGACCTCCAGTCGATGTCGGCGTTTTGCCGGTGCTTCAAGGGTGACTCCCGCGCCCCCTCGAGTCGATGGCCGCGGGAACAACGTCGATGGGCCGCCGGTGTGTGCGCTCACAACCGGCGTCGTCGGCCTATCGTGTCGGTATGGAGGGACCGCCCGATCCACCCATCGTCGAACTCGCCGCAGCGATGCTGGCCCGTGCCGACCAACTGGGTCTCACGCTGGCCGCGCTCATCCGCCGTGACATCGACTACTACCGGTCCAACCCTCTGGTCAGTACCGACGAGATCCAACGCAGTTGCACCGCGAACATGATTTTCGTCTTTCGTTCGCTCATCGGAGACACCCAGATGGACGTGTCCGCAGCGGAAGCGACCGGGACAGCCCGGGCGCTGGACGGTGTCCCGCTGCCGGCGGTGATGGCGGCGTACCGGATCGGCCTCCGATTCATGTGGGAGACGACGGTCACCGAGGCGAAGACGAGCGGGGTGCCGCTCGAGACGATCCTCAGCGCCACCTCACAGATCCTCGTCGCCCAGGACATGTTCACTCAGGCGATGACCGACGCGTACCGGCACCAGCAAACGATTCAGGTCCTCAGCCGTGAGGAGGAGCGTTCGGCGCTGGTGGAAGCGTTGCTGTTCCGCCGGATCACCGATACACAGAGTCTGTGGGAGACAGCCGACATCCTGCGGTTGCCGACCACTGGTCCATATGTCGTCGTGGCAGCCCAGGTTCCCACCATCGGCAAACTCGGCCTGCCGGAAATCGCAAGCAAGCTCGACGTCCGTGACATCCGCTCGGCATGGCGACTACTACCCGACCTGCAGGTCGGCATCGTCTTCCTCCGCCGCCCCGACATCCTCCGCGAGCTGATCGATGTCCTCGATACCGTTGCCTCCTCACGCGTCGGCATCAGCCCCCAGTTCGGTGACCTCAACGAGACCAGCGAAGCACTCCGACTCGCCCGGATAGCCATCGGCGAAAGACCGTCGAGCGACTCCTTGATCACAGTCTTCGACGGGTCGGCGCTGGCGATCGCCGCCGTCAGTGCACCCGAGACCATGAAAAGGATCGGGAAGTCCGTGCTCGGACGGATCGATGACCTGCCACCCGAGGAGCGCCGCATTCTGCTGGACACCTTCGCGGCCTGGCTCGATGCCGGCGGCTCGGCAAACGAGACCGCTGCGAAGATCTACTGCCATCCGAACACCGTGCGGCATCGACTCAGACGCATCGAGGAGTGGACCGGTAGGTCGCTGTCGCGGCCGAGAGACATCGCCGAGCTCTGCCTGGCATTCGAGATCGACCGACTGCTGCCGTGAGCGGCCCATGAGAAACTTTCGCGTCCGCGATCTTGTTTCACTCGGGGAATACTGTGGCGGGCAAGAGATCAGCAACGACACGATCGACCCGAAAACCGATGCTGGGAGGACGACGGCTGGAGACGAATGCGCGCAAAGTCGGGGCGTCGCACCCGCTGGGCGGCGCACACTGAGGGTGGCGTACAGGATTCGAGTCCGGAGAGGTGAACCGTCGTGTCCGATCGATCGAGCGTCAAGCAGGAGGTGGCGGCCGGCACGTCCATCGGTGCCGCCGCGATTCTGGTCATCGTCGGCGTGCTGCAGGTCCTTCAGGGGATCGCCGCGCTCGGCAACGACGAGGTCTTCGTCGTCGGTGTCGAGTACACCTACCAGTTCGATTTGACCGTGTGGGGTTGGATCCACATCGTGCTCGGTGTGGTGGTCGCACTGGTGGGTGTGGCTCTGTTCACCGGTGGAATATGGGCGCGGACGTTGACGATCGTCATCGCGTCTTTGTCGATCGTCGTCAACTTCCTGTGGCTGCCCCATTACCCGGGGTGGGCGAGCGTGATCATCGCGCTGGACGTCGTCGTGATCTGGGCGGTATTGACGTGGATTCCGAGTTCCGGCTGGGAATAGCCACCCCGGGGACATCGATGTGACTGCCGGGGTCACCCGTTCCGGGGGATGCGGACGGCGCTGCGAATGCCGAGGATCGAAGCCGGGTGGTCGACCTCCGGGGTCGCCGTCCACCGGTTCACTGTGACCCAATCCTTTTGGAGGAAATCATGGCCCTCGATACCTTCGCCCTGCTGGCGGCGGTCTATGACTCGCAAGACGCCGCGATCGCGGACTACGACGCCGTGCACGAGCTCTATGAGCAGGCGGACCTGATCGATACCTACGACGCGGCCGTCATCACCAGAACGGAACGCGGCAAGGTCAAGATCGTCAAGAAGCATGAGCAGCCGACCCGGCAGGGAGCGTGGGGTGGGCTCGGCATCGGTTTGGTCGGAGGTGCGTTGATTGCCCTGTTCCCCGCCGTCGGGCTCGGTGCCGGGTTGCTGCTGGGCGGGGCCGGCGGTGCCGGACTCGGGGCGCTCGGTGGGCATGTCGCGGCCGGGATGAGTCGCTCCGACCTCAAGGAGGTGGGTGAGCTGCTCGACGACGGTGACAGCGGGCTGCTCGTCATCGCCGCGACGGACCTCGAAGCGCGCGTCGAAAAGGCACTCGCGCGCGCAGCCAAGGTGACCAAGAAGCCGCTCGCGGCCGACACGGAGCAAGTCGCCAAGGAGATCGACGAGGCGTCCACGTCCTGAGCGATCCACAACACCGTCGGCTCACCGACCCGCCCACCAGAGCTGGCCACCCCGGCGATCGGTCGCCGAGCGGAAACGGTAGGCCTTCGTTCGGTCGACCGATCACCCAGAAGAGGCCGGCGACCGCGTCGCCGCGCGCTCGGCGCTCGTCAATGTCAGTGTCGTGACCGCCGGCTTCAGACCGATCTGCGCCCACTCGGTGGTCAGTGCCAGCGACCGCACCGGCGCCGCGGTGTCGACCCAGTACTGCGGTGTGGTCCGGTACATCCAGTGCCCGGCCGCGCACCCCATCACATCGGGACGAGGGAAATACGGATCCGCGACCGCACACCGATCCACCCCCACCCACACGTCGAGGTAGGACCACCCCGCCGACCGGTCCGCCGGATCGGTCAACGGGCGGGTCTCGTACCGGGCCCGGTCGGCGGCGGCACCGGTCACCGTCAGAGCGAGATGCACCGCGAGCCCGCTGTCGAATGCGGCGACCCGCACCAACTCCAGCGTCAGATCAGCCTCCGCAGCGATGACGCGGCGGCCGTGCACCGAGACACCGCCGCACGGCGGCGACGGGTTCTCCGGCAGGCGTCGTCGATGCACGGCCCCGATCGTGCCCCTCCGGAGCGGTCACCACAACGCACGCAGCCTGTGAATGTCCTGAGTATCTTCGGGCGCCGGGCTCGGCGACGCGCTGCGTATCAGGTCGACAGGTGGGAGGCCCGGATGCGCGCGTTCTCCGCGGCTTGTTGTTCGAGCCCGTAGAGCAGGCCGAAGGTGAAACCGTTCTCCCCCGGCGTGATACCGGCGCGGGCACCGAGAGTGCGGAGAGTCCCCGCGGCAACGACACTGTCCTGATGCTCGCCGAGCACTTCCTGCAGTTTCTTGTACTTCTTCACTCTCTTCTTCGACTTCTTCTTCCCCAGAACAGGGGCGCCGAGTTCGGCCGCATAGCGCGCACGCTTGCAGGCCTTGCGGGCACGGTGCAGCGCCTCGTCCTCGGTATCCACGGCGGCGGCGGCCACCCGCTTGTCCGCCTTCTTTCCCGCCCGGCGCACACCTCGCTTGACGGCTTTCGGCTTCTCCGCCGCCTCCGTCATCGGCGGATCGGTCAGCCACGACGTCAGGACGGTCAGCAACGTCCGGTACCGGTCGCCGCTCAGGGCCTCCATCACCACGGCGCGATGGTGGAGTTGCTCGGACAGCAGATCGTTCTCGATCCGGGCGGCGACCGGTCCCAGCACCAACTCCGTCGGAAGGTCGGCGACCGCGGTCGCGAACCTTTCGCGTTGCACCTGCCGATCCCGCACCTCACCGAGAAGTCCTGCATACCAGGACAATTCGGCGTCCATCCAGTCCTGTGACGTGGGATCGAACAACGGTCCGTAGACACGCAGGGTACTGCGCAGCCGCCGGATACCGACACGGGTGGGATGGACCGGATCGTGTCCACGCCGTAGCGCCACGTCGCCGGCGACGATCGCCTGGATCTGCGCATCGACATACGCGAGAACCACCGCCCGTGCGGTCCCGTCCTCGCCCGCGGTGAGCACCTGGCCGGAGTCTGCCGACAGCGCCCGCTCGAGTTTCGACGCCCGCCCCGAGGGGTGCGCGTCGCCACGGGTGAGGCGTTTACCGATCCGCTTCAGCAGTTTCTCGTCGCCGCCCTCACCGAGTTCGACCTCGACCTCACGCCACTCGCTGGCCCGGGCGCTCTCCCCGACCGCCGTAGCCTGAACCCGGTCGTCGGCAACCTCGGCGAGCAGGTTGTTCTGCTTGTCGTATAGGCGATGCGCGCTCCGCACGGTCGAGATCATCGCCACCGGGCGCAGAGGCTTGCCGAGGGACACCCCCGCCACCAGATCCGCCAATTCCGGCGGGACGCTGTCCCCGTCACCGAGGGGAAGCCTGATCTCGGTGCGAGCCTTGTCTGCGGGCACCTTCAGATGCCAACCCGCGTCGGCACCGCCCGTCCGTCGGCGCAGCGTCACGTGGTGGCGGAACAGATCGTTGTCGGCGGTGTCGTAGTAGACGCTGTCCAGGTCGACCGTGGCCTGCTCGATGCGGCCGTCGGCGGGCAGCGCTTTCGCGAGATCCGGAACGGCGAAGTCGGGATCGACCTCGTACTTGTCTTCCCTCTCACGCTGCGCTTCGAGCATTGTTGCCATGACACCTCACCACATTCCGACGTTCCACGTCGACGGCCGAATCTATCCGGACACAGGCCGGGTACCCCTCCCCGGCCGAATCGAACAATTCGGACACAGCGGCCGACGGGGCCACGGAGGGCCGGAACGTCAGAGCGGTGCCGTCACCACTCGTCGTCGAGGTCTTCGCTGTCGCGGAAGATCAGGTTGCCGTCGTCGAGGGCGATCGCCCACCGCCGCGTCAGCGCCCAATCGCGTCCGAAGGACTCCGGGCTGAGGCCGCCCGATTCGGCGAAGTCCTCGATGATCACACCGGATGCGAGGGGCCAGCGGTCGGCCGGGAGTTCCGCGTCGAGGGAGTGCGGGGTTCTCACCCGTGTTCCGACCGCAAACCGCCGTCGTCGCCCGCCCTTCGGGTCAGGGTTCATCGACATGGTCTCCCCGTTCCGCTCAGTGATGTCGCGAAGGGTCATCACTTTCCGGTTTCGCAGCCTCCGACGGGGCAGAGCATACGGGCTGATCCGTGCTGACGCTCGAGTAAGGAATGCGGCGCGGGGCCCCGGATCCCGACCCGATCGCCCGGCCCGACACCACGGGCGGCCTGCTCCCGGGCATCGGCGGCGATCCGGTCGACCAGTTCGGCGTAGCTCAGGGCAACTTCTCCGCCGTCGATCGCGGGAGCATCGGGGTGACGCGCGGCGGTGTCGGTGAGGATGTCGATGAGGGTCCGTGGGGCGGGCGCGAGGTCACCGGCGGTGAACGGGTCGACACGCGTGGGGGCAGTCAATGTGCAATTTCATTGTGGCACAGCACAGCCCGCGCGGGTGAAATCCGCGAGCGGGTGGAACAGCGGCGCAATGGACACCCTGCGAACCGGGGCCGTCCCGGCTACGTGGGTGGGTCGGCGTACTTCTTGGGTAGGCCCAGCGCCTTCAGAACGAGGCGCTGCAAGCTCCGACGGTCCTTCACCGAGAGGTTGCCGTAGAGCTGATCGGATGCCTTGTCCACCAACTCGTCGCTACGCTCTCGGACCTGCCGGCCTGCCGGCGTCAACGACAGCACGTGTTTGCGCCTGTCCTTGGCATTCTTGGTGCGGGCCACGAACCCGCGTTCCTCGAGGTCGTCGAGCAGTCGGACCATGTCGCTGCGATCGAGGCCCAGAACATCGGCGAGCTGCTTCTGGGACAGCTCACCCGGCTCCTCGAGACAGCTGAGGATCCAGTGCGTCCGAAGATTCAGGCCCTCGGCCGCCAGCACGGCCTCGAGGTCCTCTCGTCCCACCCGATACAGCTGCGCGACCACGAAGGTGGGGCTTCGCAGCAAACGCTCCGGAGGTGTCGTGGATGCGGGCATGACCCCCACGATATCAGTAGTGGGTATTTGAGATGATGGAGATTCCCCACTAAGTTCACGTTCGCCGTGCAGGTCAGATCGCTGAGAGGTGTCGAAATATGATTCCGGACACGGGGTCGGAGCGCGAAGGCACGATCCGGAACACGCCCGCCGGTTCGCCGCGACTTACCAGGTCAGCGGCGGTGGACCACAAGAAACGCCCGTGAACTTCGGAATAACACCGGGACGCCGTTATGCCCGAATAGTTACGCTTTGCGTGCTTTTTCGTATCGGTTGCAGAACGTACTGAATGGGGATCGGCATGACGAACATCAGCACAGCTCGACCCAGACACAAACCCCTCACCCGCATCGCGGCGATTGCAGGTATCGCCGCGCTCGCCATGGTCATGGGTAACGGCACCGCCTCGGCCGGTGTCGACAACTCCAGTTCCGTCATCGACGCGGGCGGCAACCGCATCGAGGTCCTGCAGGGCGACACGCAGTACCAGGTCGTTCCGCCGCTCGACGGCGTGCCGACCAGCGTCGAGTTCTTCCACAACGGCTACGCCGCGGTGAACATCTCCGGCCCCGACGCGGCGGAGTTCGAGGGCACCCAGCTCACCGTCGGCTACCAGATCGGCTACCCGGTCGCACTGGCCGGCGCGACCATCGTCCTCAATACGCCCGGTCTGGGGTTTGCGATCGGGTCGGACAACGGAATCGACCTGGGGCTCGTTCCCGACTTCACGCTCGACCTGAACGCGGGCACCAGCGCGGAACTGGCCGGTGACATCATCCCGTCGCAGGAGCTGGACATCGACCTGGAGCCGGGCGGTATCACCACGGTCCCGCTGCTCGAGGGACAGGAGTTCGACGGACCCGAGGCACTGGTTCGCATGCAGGGCGTGCACGGGTCCATCTCCGGAGCGATCGGACCGGTCACCATCCGGCCGTACGCGATGGCCGTGACGGAAAACGGTGACACCGTCATGACCTACGGTGTGCCGCAGAAGCTCAACTGATCGAGAACCCGGGTGAAGCACCGCCGGATCGCCATCTCGATCACGGATGGCGATCCGGCACTGGGTTGTCGCGGCAGAGGAACAGGCTGGTGAGGGTGGCGCTCGGCCGCGCCCTGTACGCGCCGGTCCCCGACAACCGCGCCCTGGCCGGCAACATCGCCCGGTTCCACTTCCTCGACCCGCGGTCCGAAGAATTCTTCCCCGACGCGATGCAGGTGTCGGGACCGGGCCAAGCGGCTCTGACACTCACCGCGTACACCGCCGAACCCGGCCCACCCTCCGCCGACGCTCTCGCAATGCTCGCCAGCTGGGCAGCAACACACGCTGCCGTCTAGTCGCCGACCGAGTCCTGCCAGAGCTCGTCGACGAGGCGATCGATGGTCAGTTGCATCTGGTGGAGGCCTTCCGGGATCCGGTCGCGGCCGAACCGGTACCGCGGACCGTTGAGGCTCAGGACTCCCACCATGTTCCCGGACGGGTCCCGCACGGGGCGGGAGAGGGAGAGCAGCTCTTCCTCGAGTTCGTTGTCGATGACGCCGTACCCCTGCTCGCGGACCTGGTCGAGTTCCCTCAGCAGCACTGCGCGGTCGGTGATGGTGTGCGAGGTGTACGCCTCGAGCTTCTCGGGCAACTGGGCGACGACCTTCTCGATCGGCCAGTCCGCCAACAGGACCTTGCCGCTGGAGCTGGCGTGGAACGGATACTGCTCCCCGATCATGCGCCCGGACATCCGGGACGTGATGCCCACGACGTGGGACCCGGAGGCCTCCGCGATGAGGTCGAGCCCGTCCCGGAGATTCGGCACCGACAGGGTGACCGTCTCGTTGAATTTGTCGGCCAGCTCCTGCAGCAGCGGCTGGGCCCGCACGGCCAGACCGGCGTACGGATCGGCGCGGCGGCCCAGCCGTGCCATCTCCCAGCCGAGGATGTAGTTGTTGTCGACCCGGTCCACGAGACCGGTCCGCTCGAGGCTGTAGAGCAAGCGAAATGCGGTGGGACGCGAAATTCCGACCGCCTTGGCCAGGGTCGTGACCGTGGCACCCGTCTTGGGCTGAGCGGCGATTTCGCGCAGCAGACGGACAGCCTTGGTCACCGACTTGTTGGCGATCTCCGCCGGCTCGGCGGTCTCCACCTCGGCCAGCTCATCGGCATTACGCTCGCTCACGGCACCCCCTGGGTCACTGGGCGTCCGACCTCGACGGGACGCTCTTCGCGTCCACCCTACCCTCTACATGTTCAAGATGTGAACACATCGGGGTAGGGGGACGGCGAGTCGAGGCGAGCTCGGGCGCCGAGTGACGAGGCGGCCGTGGAGGTGCGCGTTACGACTCCACACCCCAGGTGGCGGATTCGCCGGCGTCGTTGATGGTGCGGGGGATGTGGAGGGGGTTGGTGTCCTGGATGGGGGTGGGGAGCAGGGTGTGGGGGGCGTCTTGGTAGGTGACCGGGCGGAGGAACCGGCGGATGGCGGTGGTGCCGACGGAGGTGTGGGCGACGGCGGTGGTGGCCGGGTAGGGGCCGCCGTGGTGTTGGGCGGGGGTGACGGCGACGCCGGTGGGCCAGCCGTTGAACACCAGCCGGCCGGCGCGGGTGGCGGCGATCCGGGTGAGGGTGCGGAGTTGGTGCTGTTCGTCGGGGGTGGGTGTGGTGCGGGTGTGGACGGTGACGGTGAGGGTGCCGTCGACGCCGGTGAGGACCTGGTGGATTTCCTCGTCGGAGCCGTATTCGGCGATGATCGCGGCCGGTCCGAAGCTTTCCTCGAGCAGGGTGTCCTTGTGGGCGGTCAGCTGCCGGGCGGTGGTGCGGAGCAGGGTCGGGGACACCGCGGGCACCTCACCGTCGCCCTGGGTCTCGATGCCCTTGACCAGGACCTCGACACCGTCGACGGCGGCGGTCTGCTCGATGCGGGTGCGGTAACCCTCGGCGATCCGGGCGGTCAGCATCCGCGCCGCCGGGACCTGCTGCGCCAGGGCGGTGATCCGCTCGACGACCGGGGAGCCGGCGGGCACCAGCAGGATGCCGGGCTTGGTGCAGAACTGACCGGCACCGAGGGTGAACGAGCCGACGAAGCCGGCGGCGATGGCCTCGGCGCGTTCGTCGAGGGCGCCGGCGGTGACGACGGCCGGGTTGACGCTGCCCAGTTCGCCGAAGAACGGGATGGGGGTGGGGCGGGCGGCGGCGAGGTCGAACAGGGCGCGTCCGCCGGCGACGGATCGGGTGAACGCGGCGGCGGTGATCCGCGGGTCCTGCAGGGCGCGGGCGCCGGCGTCCTGTCCGGTGATCAGGGCGAACACCCCGTCGGGGGCGCCGGCGGTGGTGAGGGCGGTGGTGACGACGTCGGCGGTGGCGGCGGAGGTGCGGGGGTGGCCGGGGTGCGCCTTGAGCAGGAC
>NZ_JBHURF010000035.1:0-93902 GCF_042674125.1 Rhodococcus sp. NPDC056960
AGCGAGTCGATGCGCTGACTGGCCGCGGTCACCGCGGCCGTCTTCGCCGCGTTCATCAGCTCGTGGCGGACCGTCTTGCCGAGCTTGGCGACCTCCGGTGAGTCCGCGAGCAGCTTGCGGCCCTCGTTGAGAAGACCCAACGATCCGCCGGAGGATAATTGTCTGGACGCCCCACCGGCGGCCAGCATCAACGCCAACTTCATCTTCTTCGTGCGGCCCAGCATGTATCCCGCACCGACGGCCAACGCCATCTGGCCCTTGCTTGTCATCGCCCAACCCCTTCGTCGAGTGAAAGTGGTGCACCTCGGCGCCGGCGGCGGTCTGTGATCGGATCGTGCTCGGTGGGGGCGCATTCCGCCGACTACCCCACGTCGGTGATGCTCAATCGTCCACCGAACACATTCCCCAGCCTCCAGTCACCGATGGACAATTCGGTGCGGGCACCCGCGGAGAAACGATCCAACCGGTCGGGCTGCTCCGGGTGCGGGGCACCAGCGCGGACCCGCGGTAGTCCTCGACATGACACGAACCACCCCTGGGCACGGTCGGGCACCGAGAGTCCCGGTGCGGAGGCGCCCTCGGCCACTGGCTGGACTCCGGGCCCGAGACGTCCCGCAGGGCGGGATAGCAAGGCCCCTAGCTGTACGCCTGCGACGACATTCCGCCGCCCCGCCCCGCACACTCCACCTGGTACGCGGGCCGGCGCCCGCAAGAGGGTCACGGGCTCGGCGGGAAGCCGGCGTAACCCGCCCAGATCCGGGTACCCGCCAACTACGCTGCCCCGCGGCGCAACACGGACCGCGGCAGCGAGTTCCGCTCCGGCGTTCGAACCCCTTCGCCGCGGCGGGGCGCCTCGCGGCGCACGGACCGAGGCCGAGTGCTCGCCCGCCCCTCCTCGGCCGCGCGCGGCCCACCTACATTCGGCGACCTGACGGCATGGGGGCGCGGCGACACCGCTCCGTTCTTCGTCACCGCCACTGACAATGGAGGTCACCCGAAGTAGGCGCAGCAACCCGTCAAGTGTGTCGTGGCCGTGAACTCGCGACGTCCCAATCCCGCAACGACAGGTGGCGGCGGATGGACTACGTGTTCAGTTCAGGGCGCTGCCGGCCTGCCACTGATCCCACGGCACGGACCAGTCGCCGTTCTGCCACAACTCGAGCGGAGCACCACCGGTGCCGCGGACCTCGACGACGTCGCCGGGGACGGAGAAATCGTAGAACCAGCGGGCGTTGTCGGGACTGAGATTCAGGCACCCGTGGGAAACGTTGGTATTACCCTGCGCCCAGATGGTGTCGGCAAGCTCATGCAGATAGATCCCGTCGGTACTGATCCTGGTGGCGTAGTTGATCTTCTCCTTGTACCCCAGGCGCGAGTTCACCGGCAGACCGTAGGTCGACGAATCCATGACCACCGGGTTGGCCTTGTCCAGGACGGTGTAGACGCCGGGCTGCGTCCAGAACGTGATCGTCTTCCCGTTGACGACCTCGCTGCCACCCTGCCCCATCGAGGTCGGCATGGTGCGCACCACCTGACCGTTGTCGCTGACGGTGACCTGTTTGGTGGCGTCGTCGGCGACGGAGATGTGCGCGTCGCCGATCGTGAACGAGGTGGTGGCGTCCTCCTGCCCGAACAGCCCACCGCCGAGATCGAGTCCGTAGATGTTGGCGCGCACGGTGACCCGAGTGCCCGGAGCCCAGTAGTTCTGCGGTCGCCAGTGCACGTTCTGATCGTCTACCCAATACCAGGAACCCCGGACAGGGGGTGAGGTGTCGACGACCAGCGCCTTCTCGGCGGCCGCCTGGTCGGGTATCGGCTCGTCGAAGTGGGTGACGATGACGATTCCGACGCCGAAGGTGCCGCCGTCGACGAGCAGATTGCCGCCGGTGGTCACGAATGCCGGTTTCGTCTGGTTGCCGGGGGCAACGGTGGAGAAGGTGCCGGTCCGTTCGCTTCGGGCACCCTGCTCACCCACCGCGACGGCGGCGAGGGTGTAGGTCTTGCCGTAACCCAGCGGTTGCCCGGGTTTCCAGGACACCCGGTCCGGGGTGAAGATCCCGTCGATCACCCGGCCCTCGTCGTTGGTCAAGGTGACCGATTCCAGGGTGCCGCCATCGGTGGTCACGGTGACCGGGTCGAGCGGGTTCACCGCGGTCGCACCATCTCCCGGGGTGAACAGGATCGGCGGGCCCACCGGCGGTGCCACCGACGTAGGGGTTGCCGGTTGTTCGGCGGCCTGCCCGCAGGCCACCACTGGTACGGCGAACAGCACGAGGGCGATGATCAGGGCGTGAAGGTGACGCGGTGGCACGGGCATATGTCTCTGGTACCCGCCTCCGGTGGTGCGAACACACGAGGTTGCCGCGCTGGTGCGGCGGTGGTCACTGAGACACCGCGCATGGCCGTGCGCACGCAGTCGGAGAACCGAGGTACGTTTTGGATCGATCCAGTCAATATCCGCAGATCAGGCGGTACCCCGCTTCGAAGTGCATCGAAAATGCCCTGAAATGTGCAAATAGAGGTTGGATCGATCCAGCAACATGCGGTATGGTCTGTATCGCAGCTCACATCAGCGACCAGAAAGGGACCGGGAACATGGGCCGAGTCACTCTGACCGACGTCAGCCGACACGCCGGCGTGTCCCGCTCGACCGCGTCCCTGGTTCTCAACGAGAGCCCGAGCGTCGCCCCCGACACCACCCGCCGCGTGCGTGAGGCGATGAAGGCCCTCGGGTACGTCTACAACCGGCACGCGGCGATGCTGCGCAACCAGCGGTCGATGACCCTAGGCCTGGTGGTCACCGAGGTGCAGAACCCGTATTTCGCCGAACTCGCGATGACCCTCGAGGACGTCGCCGACCGGAGCAACTACGCCGTGTTCATCGGCTACAGCCGCGACGACCCGGCACGTCAGCGGCGGTTGCTGGACCGGTTCGTCGAGCGCAGCATCGACGGCCTGATCCTGCTCCCCGCGGGGGACACGCAGGCCGCCGAGATCGACGACCTGCTCGCCTCGAGCGGCATCCCGCTCGTCCTGCTCGCTCGGCACTTCAACCTCAGCCACGACTACGTCGGCGCCGACAACATCGAGGCCGGACGCCTGCTCGGCAGGCACCTGCGAACAATGGGAGTGCGGACCGTCGCGATGGTCGGCGGACCCCAGCACACCTCGGCCCGGCGGGAACGCGAGGACGGCTTCCTCGAGGCGATGACCGGGTCCGAGATGAGCATGTTCCCCACCGACGGCCTCTACGGTGAGGCCACCCCGGACGGCGGCGCCGAGGCCACCCGTCGGCTCCTCGACCGCGGCGACATTCCCGACGCGATCGTCGCCTACAGCGACATCGTCGCCGTCGGGGTCTACGCCGAACTCACCCGCCGCGGGCTCGAACCCGGCCGCGACATCGCCGTCGGCGGTTTCGACGACATCGCCGGATCGGCTCACCGCACCCCGCCGCTCACCACCGTCGCCACCTTCCCCACCAAGATCGGGGAGAGCTGCGGCGAATTGATCCTCGATCGCATCAACCAGTCGCTGGCCGCGAGCGGCGAAGGTCAGGCCGCACCGCACAGCCACCAGCTCGTCGCACCCGCACTGCGGGTGCGCGCCTCCACCGCCGCCTGGCGACCCCGCCAGTAGCGGCCGCACGCCCCCGACACCGCAGTCTTGCACCCGTGCCGATTAAGTAAGCGCTTACAAGGAGTTGTTACCCGATGCACATCCCCCGCGTACTCACCGCCCGCCAGGCCGCTGACCTCGTCGCCGACGGCGACATCGTCACCGTCAGCTCGTCCTCGGGGCTGGGCTGTCCCGACGCGGTGCTCGCCGGCCTCGGACAGCGGTACGAGGAAACCCGGTCTCCGCAGAACCTGACGAGTGTGCACCCGATCGCCGCCGGCGACATGTGGGGCATCGCGGGCATCGATCACATCGCCCGGCCCGGGCTGCTGTCGCGGGTGGTGGCCGGGTCCTACCCGTCCGGCCCCTCGTCGGCGGAGCCGCCGCGGATCTGGCAGATGATCGAGAACAACGAGGTCGAGGCCTACAACTTCCCGTCCGGCGTGCTGTACCAGTTGCACCGTGCGGCCGCCGCCAAGCAGCCCGGGGTGCTCTCGAAGGTCGGCCTGGACACCTTCGTCGACCCGCGGATCGGCGCCGGCCGGATGAACACCATCACCCCGGACGCCTTCGTCCGCGTCCACGAACTCGACGGCCAGGAATGGTTGTTCTATGACGCCCTCGTCCCGAACGTGGCGATCATCCGCGCCACCACCGCCGACACCCACGGCAACCTGACGTTCGAGGAGGAGGCGTCGCCGCTCGGCGCCCTCGACCTCGCGTATGCCGCCCACAACAACGGCGGCGTCGTCATCGCCCAGGTCAAATACCTCGCCGAGGGCGGCAGCCTGAACCCGCAGGCGGTGCAGGTGCCGGGCATCCTCGTCGACGCCCTCGTACTGGCCCCGGACCAGCTGCAGACCACCCAGACCCAGTACGACCCGGCGATCTCCGGCGAATTGCGCCGCCCGCTGAGCACTCTCGAACCGGTGCCGTTCACGCTCGAGAAGATCATGGCCCGGCGCGCCGCGGCCGAGTTGCAATCCGGGGAGATCGCCAACCTCGGCTTCGGGGTGTCCGCGCTGGTGCCGCACGTCCTCGTCGAGGAGGGCCTGGCGAACGCGGTGTCCTGGGTGATCGAGCAGGGCCCGGTCGGTGGAGTCCCGTTGCTGGACTTCGTGTTCGGGGTCGCCCAGAACCCGGATGCGATCATGCAGAGCTCGGACCAGTTCACCCTGCTCCAGGGCGGCGGCTTCGAGCACGCACTGCTGTCGTTCCTCGAGATCGACCGGCACGGCAACGTCAACGTGCACAGTCTGCCCAAGCGCCGGCACGTCACCGCGGGGATCGGCGGCTTCGCCGACATCACGTCCTCGGCCCCGTCGATCGTGTTCGTCGGATCCTTCACCGCCGGACGCCGCGACATCGGCATCGAGGACGGCGCCCTGCAGATCCGCGCCGACGGCCCGCACACCAAATTCGTCGACGAGGTCGACTCCCCCACCTTCTCGGGAAGACGCGCCCTCGCCACCGGGCAGAAGGTCCTCTACGTCACCGAACGGGCCGTGCTCGAACTGCGTCCGGGAGGGTTGACCGTCATCGAGATCGCCCCGGGTGCCGATCTGCGACGCGACGTACTCGACAGGTCGGAGTTCGAACTGCTCGTCGACCCGAACCTGAAAACCATGGCGGCCGAACTGTTCTCCCCTCAGCTGCAGAACCTGACCCTGCCCACCCTGCCCGCACACCCGCGGATGCAGGCCGTGCAGCACTGACCACCCCTCTCCCGACCGAGGACCACCACATGAACTCCACCGAAGTGCGCACCGACACCGGCCGGATCGCCGTCAACTACTCCCACGAGGGCCGGGTGGCGACCGTGCTGATCGACCGCCCCCGCAAGCTCAACGCCCTCAGCCTCGAACTGCTCGACGACCTCTACACCGAACTCCGGGCGATCGAGCACTCCGACGCCCAGGTGGTGCTGCTGCGCACCGCCGGGGAGAAGGCGTTCTGCGTGGGCGCCGACATCACCCAGTTCGCACACTTCACCCCGGCACAGATGTGGAAACGGTGGATCGCCGAAGGACACCGCGTCTTCAATTTCCTCGCCGGACTGCGCCAACCCACCATCGCGGTCGTCGACGGCATCGCCGTCGGCGGCGGCCTCGAACTCGCGCTGGCATGCGACCTGCGGATCGGCGCCGACACGGCGCGGCTGGGACTGCCGGAGACGAGCCTGGGCACCATCCCCGGCTGGGGCGGCACCGAGCGACTGACCGACACGATCGGCACATCCCGCGCCAAGGAACTCATCTTCACCCGCCGTCAGCTCGACGCCGACACCGCCCTGAGCTGGGGCCTGTTGAACGCGGTGAGCGACCGCGACGGCCTCGACTCCGCGACCGACCAGTTCGTCGACCGCATCCTCGAAGGAGCCCCGGCCGCGGTGCAGGTGAGCAAGCAACTCGTCGACGCGGCCGCCGCCGGCGCCCCCTCCGCCGTCCTCGAAGCCCTGGGCAGCGGATTCACCGCCGCCACCCACGATTTCGCGGTCGGGGTCACCGCCTTCCAGAACAAGACCCCGGCAACGTTCACCGACTCCTGACCGCCACACCCCTTTTCGCACACCCCGGACCCCCTCGATCCCCGTTCCCCTCTACGGATTGGCAGATCCATGACCCTCGATCCCCACCCCGCGGTCGACAACGACACCGACATCCCGGTGGTCACCACGAAAGACCTCCGCAAAGCCGCGTGGGGCGCCTCCGCCGGCAGCGCCCTCGAGTACTACGACTTCGCGCTCTACAGCCTGGCGTCCGCGCTGGTGTTCGGACCGCTGTTCTTCCCCAGCAGCAACGCCGCGACCGGGCTGGTTCTGAGCTTCGCGACGTACTTCATCGGTTTCGCGGTTCGCCCCCTCGGCGGGGTGTTCTTCGGCCGACTCGGGGACCGGTTGGGCCGCAAGTTCGTGCTGATGGCCACCATCATCCTGATGGGCGCGGCCAGCACCTGCATCGGCCTGCTGCCGACCTACCACGGCAGCGACGGCGACTGGTACTCCTCCGGTGTCGGCATGCTCGCCCCGATCCTGCTGATCATCCTGCGTATCTGTCAGGGCCTGGGCGCGGGTGCGGAGATGGCCGGCGCCTCGATCCTGATGACCGAATACTCCCCGAAGAACAAACGCGGCTTCTACGCCTCGCTGCCGTTCCTCGGCGTGCAGGTCGGCACCGTCATCGCCGCGCTGGTGTACTTCCTGGTCTACCGCGGGCACAGCGAGATCACCGACACCTGGCTCTGGCGGGTGCCGTTCCTCGCCAGCGTGGTGATCCTCGCCGTCGCGATGTATCTGCGGGTCAACCTCAAGGAATCTCCGACGTTCGAGAAGCTCGAGGCCAAGGACCAGATCGACCAGCGGCCGCTGCACAACCTGCTGAAGAACTCGCGCCCCTCCCTGCTGCGCGGCATCGGACTTCGGTTGGCCGAGAACGGTTCCTCCTCGATGTACCAGGCCCTGGCCATCGCGTACGTCACCAGCGCCGCGGTCGGGATCAAGGGCCCCATCGGCGCCCTGTCACTGGTCTTCGCCGCTTCCCTCGGGTCGATCGTGATCCCGATCGCCGGCAAGCTCTCCGACCGGTTCGGCCGGGTCAAGACCTACCGCGCCTTCGCCTACTTCCAGCTGGTCTCCGCGTTCCCGATCTGGTGGGCACTGAGCCAGGGCAGCGTGGTGCTCACCATCGTCGTCATCTCCCTGGCGCTGGGCATCGGCACCTGGGGCATGTTCGGTTCGCAGAGCGCCTTCCTCAGCGAGTTGTTCGGGTCCCGGCAGCGCTACCTCGGAGTCTCCGTCGCCCGCGAGGTCTCCGCGGTGCTCTCCGGCGGCATCGCACCGCTGATCGGTGCCTGGATCATCGCGATGGTCGTCGCCGCCGACGGCGGCAAGGACGTCCCCGGCGCGGGCCTCGGCGCGTGGGTGTTCATCGCCGGATACCTGTGCATCCTGACGCTCATCACCGTCGGCACCACCTACATCACCCCCGATCCGATCAACCGGGACCTCGACGACCCCCGCGACGCCGTCACCGCGGCCCGCAGCTGACAGGACACTCGAAACACCGCAGTACCGAACACAATCGATGCCGGCCACGGACAGCACCGCTGCCCGTGGCCGGCCCACGAAGTTCCGGCCCCGATAGACTGTAAACGCTTCCATTTTGGTGGGGGCTCCCCCTGGGGCAGGGTTGCAACATGACGAGCGATGCCGAGGAACCCATGGCCCATCCCACTCCCGGACAGGGCCCCCGTCGGCCGACGATCACCACCGTTGCGAAGGCGGCGGGGGTGTCGATCGCCACGGTGTCCCGGGTGATGAGCGGAAGCTCCGCGGTGACACCGGATTTGGCTGCCCGGGTGCACAAGGTCGCCGAGGAGCTGTCGTATCGGCCCAGCAGCGCCGCCCGCGGTCTGGTGCTCGGGTCGTTGCGGAACGTCGGGGTGATCCTGCCCGATCTGGCCAACGCGTATTTCTTCGACGTGGTCAAGCAGATGCACCACGGTGCCCACGCCGACGGATACCGGATGCTGATCGCCGACTACTCCGGCGACGCCGGCGACGAGTACGCCACCGCTCTCGACCTGCTCGGCCAGGTCGACGGGCTGCTGCTGCTGTCCTCCCGCATTCCGGTGGCCGGGTTGAAGGAACTGGCACGACAATCGACTCCGGTGGTGCTGGTCAACCGGATCGAACTCGGCGTCGACCTCCCGATGGTCGCGATCGACAATTTCACCCCGATGATGGAGCTGTGCGGGCACCTGGCGAAGCTCGGCCACCGCCGCGTCGTCTACGTCGCCGGGTCGGAGCTGTCGTGGCAGAACCGGGAACGCTGGCGCGGCATCGAGATGGCCAAGGTGCTGGGGATCGAGGCGGTCAAGGTCGCCTCGGACGGCACCATCGAGGGCAGCTATGCCGCTGTCGAGGAGGCGCTCACCCACGAGCCGACCGCGTTGATCTGCTTCAACGACCTGGCCGCGCTGGGAGCGATCTCGAAGCTGCGCGAGCTGGGGGTGCGGGTGCCGGAGGACATCTCGGTCACCGGCTTCGACGACATCGCCATCGCCCGGCACATCGATCCGCGGCTGACGACGGTGGTGAGCCCGAAGACCCAGCTCGGCGAGCGGGGGTGGGCGTTGATGCACGCGGCATTGCAGCACGAATCCGGTGCGCCGCTGCCACTCCTTCCTGCCGACCTGGTCGTGCGCGGTTCGACGGGGCCGGTAACCACTTCGGCCTGACCCCGTCTCCCACGGGCATCTCAGATCCGGGTGAGCCCCGACGCGGCGGCGTGCAGGGCCGACGCCGGCCCCTCGGCCCACCAACGGTCGCTGAGGATTTCGACCTCCACGAGCCCGCGGTAGCCGGCGTCCGTGCAGTCGGCGACGAACCCGGTCATGTCGATGCAGCCTTCGCCGGGCATGCCGCGGCTGCTGAGTTCACCCTGAATCGGGGTGATCCAATCGGCGAGCTGCACGGAGAAGAGTGTGTCGCCCGCCCGGGCGATCTCCTCACGCATGCGGGCGTCCCACCACACGTGATACGAGTCGAGGGCGATCCCGACGAGATCGGAATCGATGGCCTCGACGAGATCGTTCGCCTCGCCGAGTGAGGTGATCACCGACCGGCTCGACGCCATCATCGGGTGGAACGGCTCGACCGCGAGCCGCACCCCCGCCGCCCGGGCGTAGGGCTCGAGTTCGGCGATGCCGTCGTGGACCTGCTGCCTCGCGCCGGCCAGATCGCCGTGGGCGGCGCCGCAGACCAGCACGAGGCACTCGGCGCCGAGGGCGTGGGCCTGATCGACCGCCACCCGGTTGTCGGCCAGGGCTTCTCGACGTAGCCGGGCAGTGGGCTGCGGAAACATCCCGCCCCGGCACACGCTGCTCACGCGCAGCCCCGACTGCCGCAGTCGGGTTGCTGCGGCCGTCAGGTCGAGATCCTCGAGGACGTCCCGCCACAGGCCGACGCCGCCGAAACCCCACCGCTCGGCGAGATCGGCCACCTCACCGAAACGAGAACCCTTGACGGTGACGGAGTTCAGACTGCACTGCGCGAGGTCCATGTCAGCGGATTCCGTGCACGGCGAAGTACGCCGAGGCGCGGGCGGCGGTGAACTCGGGATCGGCGAACAGGCCGATCCCATCGGCGGCGCGGACCAGCTCGGCCAAATGGGTGAGGCTGCGGCCGGTCTCGAATCCGCCGATCATCCGGAAATGCTCCTGCTTGCCGTTCAGGTACGCCAGCCACGCGACACCGACCTTGTAGAACTGCGTCGGGGCGGCGAACAGCAGCCGGCTCAGGGTTTCGGTGGGGCCCAGGATGTTCCGGAACCCCTGCTCGTCACCGTCGTCCAACCGCGCGAAGGCGGCGGAGGCGAACGGGCCGAGCGCGGCGAACGCACCGAGCAGGGCGTCGCTGGTGTGGGTGCCGTCGCCGGCGATCAGATCGACGTAGTTGTAGTCGTCGCCGGTGAACACCCGCACCCCGGCGGGCATCCGGTTGCGCAGGGCGATCTCGAGCGCCGGGTCGAGCAGGGACACCTTGATCCCGCGCACCCGTTCGCGATGGACGGTAATGATCTGCAGGACGGTGTCCATGGCCGCGGTCGGATCCGCGGACCCCCAATATCCCTCGAGCGTGGGATCGAACACCGAACCGAGCCAATGTAAGACCACCGGGCGGGTGGCCGCCGACAGCACCGCGTCGTAGACGGACACGTAGTCGTCCGGGCCGGTCGCGGCGCGGGCCAGGTGCCGGCTGGCCATGAGCACCACCTCACCGCCCGCGGATTCGATCGCCTCGACCTGTTCGAGGTAGGCGTCGCGGATCTCCTCCAGCGAGGGGGCGTCGGTCTTCAGCTGATCGGTGGCCACGCCCACGACCACCTTGCCGCCGACCGCCTTCGCGTCGGTGAGGGTGCGCACGGCGAGTTCCCGCGCACCGGCCCAGCCGAGCCCCATGCCGCGCTGGGCGGTGTCCATCGACTCGGCCACCCCGAGCCCGAGCGACCACAGGTCGTGGCGCAGTCGCAGGGTCGCGTCCCAGTCGATCTGGTCCGCGGCATTCTCCGCCGATGCCCGCAGCGGATCGGCGACCACGTGCGACGCCGCGTACACCGCCCGGCTGGTCGGCGGGGCGGACCGGGTGTCGAGCGCGGCGGGAGCGCCGAGCATGAGGGTGCCGGTGAATCCATCGGTGGTGGGAAGGACGATCGAGACCATGAAAACTCCTGAAATCGCTTTCTTGCTGAAGTGATGACAACCATATACTGTGATGAACAACAAGGTCCAGACCGAATCCGACCTTCGTTTCCACCCTGAAAACAATTTCTCGCGCGCACAGGACCCCGGTAGCGGACTCGGCGCGCACCATCGAAGGGAGCCACATCGTGGGCGCAACACCGCAGATCACCGGGTCGAGAACGCTGGAGGGGAAGGCGGCGATCGTCACCGGTGCGGCCGGCGGAATCGGTTCCGCCATCGCCCGGGTCCTGGCGTCGCAGGGCGCCGTGGTGGTCGGCGTCGACGCCGACCCGAAGATCACCGAGGTCATGAACCGGATCGGCGGGCACGGGTTGTGCGGGGACCTGACCGACGGCGAGTTCAGCGCCCGCGCCGTCGACCTCGCCCAGCAGGTGGCCGGGCGCCTCGACATTCTGATCAACGCCGCCGGAATCCAATTGCGGACCGCGGCGATCGATGTCGAGGAGGACGGCTGGCAGCGTCTGGTCGATGTGAACCTCTCGGCGGTGTACCGGTTGACGCGGCAGGCGATGAAGTCGCTGATCGCCGCCCGGGGCAGCGTGGTCAACATCGCCTCCCTGTCCGCCGACCGCGCCGTTCCGGGCATCGTCCCCTACGGTGCGACGAAGGCCGCGCTGACCCAGCTCGGTAAGGGCCTGGCCGTCGAACTCGGACCGCAGGGCGTGCGTGTGAACACCATCGCGCCGGGCTACATCGAAACCCCGATGACCGCGGAGGTCCTCGGCCAGGACGAGTTCCGGGCCCAGAAGCTGAGCCGGATCCCGTTGCAGCGGTTCGCCGACGGGGACGACGTCGCCGACGTGGTGCTCTTCCTGGTCTCCGACGCCGCCCGCTACGTCACCGGCGTCGTGCTCCCTGTCGACGGCGGGTACTCGATCACATGAGCGCGGTCGAGTCAGTCCCCGCGGTCACGCTGAACAACGCAGTCCGTATGCCCGCCATCGGGTTCGGGGTTTTCCGGATTCCCGACGACATCATGGACGCCACCGTGCAGGAGGCACTGGCGGCCGGGTACCGCGCGTTCGACACCGCACCGATGTACGGCAACGAAGAACCACTCGGCCGAGCACTGGCCGACTCCGGCATCGACCGCGCCGACCTCTTCGTGACCACCAAGGTGTCCAACGAGGACCAGGGATACCAGTCGACCCTCGGCGCCGTCGAAGCGAGCATCGGCCGCCTCGGCATGGACCACCTCGACTTGTGTCTCATCCACTGGCCCGCCCCCGGCCGCGGAACCTATCTGGAGACCTGGCGCGCACTCGAACAACTCCACTCCGCGGGCCGGATCCGGGCGATCGGGGTGTCGAATTTTCAGGCCGACCACCTGCACCGCCTGCTCGAGGTCGCCGATGTGGTACCAGCGGTCAACCAGATCGAACTGCACCCACTGCTCACCCAGCAGTCGATGCTGAACCTGCACCATGATCTGGGCATCCACACTCAGGCGTGGGCACCACTCGCACGCGGCCGCCTCCAGGACGAACCGGTCCTTGTCGCGCTCGCGCAACGGCACGGCGTGTCGATCGCCCAGATCGTGTTGCGGTGGCATCTGCAGCGCGGCACCACTCCCCTGCCGAAATCGTCTTCACCGGAACGGATCCACTCGAACATCGACGTGTTCGGCTTCGAGCTCGACACCGCCGAGATGGGCCAGATCACCGCTATGAACCGGGACGAGCGAACAGGGCCACACCCCGATGACGTCCACTAGATCCCGCCTCGCAGCTCGCCCGCCCCACCAGGAACGCTGCGGGTGACCCACACCGTCACCATGCCCCTTCGACCCAGGACTCATTGCATGAGCACTCGCAGCACGACCGTTCCCACCCCCGACCGCACCGGGGCCTTCGTCCGCCGTCGCGTCCCCTGCGGGCACCGCACCGGCCAGTGGGCCCAAATCCTCGCCACGACAGCGACCGGAGCACGCGCACACTTCCTGGTGATCTACCCCGACGGTGAAACCGACATGCTGCCAGTCGAAGCCACCGGCCAGCATTACCAATTCGGACCGGCCCCCACCTCCTGGAACCGGTGAGCCCGAGCCGTCACCGACGCGTGCACTGCGGGCCAGAGGCCCGGCGAAGGTTATGATTAGTCATGGCGATGGATCTCCGCCGAGACACCCACCAGGTGTCTGAACCGCCCCACCCCGGGGCTGATGGCTCCTTTCCGACACGGAAGGAGTCTGCCTAGTGCCCGGCCACCTCGATCCGAATCCGACCTTGCCGGTCGACCCGGACACCGCGCCCCCCATTCCCGACCCGTTACGCGTGCGCCCGGCTGCGATCGCTACGGTCGCCGTCGGCGGGATGCTCGGTGTGCTGGTTCCGCAGACGACCGGGCAGTGGCCGGTCACGACGTTCGTGATCAACGTGGTCGGGGCGCCGGCGCTCGGGTACGTCCACGAATCTCTGACCCGACTCGGCCCCGACACCGCCTGGCGGCAACACGTCCGCCTCGGGGTCGGGACCGGGTTCTTGGGGGCGTTCACCACCTACAGCACTCTTGCGGTCGATACCGTTGTGCTCGCACGAGATGGCCGCCCGTGGTTGGCGGCAACCTATGTGGGCGCCTCGGTGTTGGTCGGGTTGGTGGCCACCACCGTCGGGATCGCTGTCGGCGCCCGCGTTCCCGGTCGGCAGGAGGCGCGTCGATGACTGTGGTCTGGATCGCGTGCGCCGGCAGCGCCGGGGCCGTCGCTCGGTTCGTCGTGGACGGGGCCATTCGGCACAGGCGGGCCTCGGAGTTCCCCTGGGCGACTGGGATCATCAATGTCTCCGGGTCCTTGCTGCTGGGGTTTCTCGTCGGCATGGTGCTCTTCCATACGGCGCCGCACGAGTGGCAGGTCATTGCCGGTGTCGGCTTCTGCGGCGGATACACCACCTTCAGCACCGCCAGCTTCGAGACGGTGCGGCTGATTCAACGCCAACGATATTGGGCCGGTGTGGCCAATGCGGTCGGTACGGCGGCGTCGACCCTGGCTGCCGCCGCAGCCGGTCTCGGCCTCGCGAGTCTGTGAGGAGGACCGATGTCCAGACACGAACGGCCTAGCCGCGAGGCGCTGCGGGACTGGCGTACACCGCTGCGGGTGGACGGGCCCGCCGGGGCCGTGACACCGACCTGCCATCTGGTGGTCGGATTCGACCGATTCCGGTCCAGCCACGGGGCACTCGAGTTCGCGATCGGGCTCGCCGGGCCGCTCAACGCCCATCTACACGTCGCCCACATCGTCGACACCGACGATCTACCCATCGAACCCGATCGCGACGACTGGGAACAACGCATTGCCGACACCGTCGAGCGCGAACGCGCCGAAGCCTGCGCCATGCTCACCGAACTGCCCGGCAACTGGACGTATTACGCCCACGAAGGCGACCCAGCGCACCTACTCACCACGATCGCCGAGGTCAACGACGCACTGATGATCATCATCGGCGCCTCCCGCGGTGGATTCGTGTCCGCACTCGAACGCATGCTCGGCGAATCGGTGTCCTCCCACCTGCTCCACCACAGCCATCGCCCGGTCCTCCTGGTTCCGAAACGGTAACCGAGCCAGCGACTTCGACCGCACACCCACACCCGCACCCGCCGGGGCGGAGGAACGTGTTCGGCTGCCCCCGATATCGACCTACCGGATTTCGTGTCGCCAGATCAACGCTGTGTCGCTGCGTTCCTCCACCCACACGAGCAATGACACCGAATCGCATTGAGGTGAATTTGACGGGTTTTGCGCCTTGATTGAGGCACGAGTCACAGCAAGACTAGCTGCATGAGTACGAGCAGTCCCCCACCGAGGCGGCACGATCGATCCTGGACCCTCGCGCCTGCCGACTTGGGCCGCGAGTCCGCTCAGGTCGTCGGTCGCCACGACGATCGCTAGCCGCTACCACGCAAACCCCTTCACTCTGCTTTCTCATTCGGAACGGCTCGCCCGTTCCGAGTGCGAGCTTCTCAGTCCGATTCGGCACGGAACGTCGCTGGGAGCGACACGTGTATTCGATTCGGCACCAGGTCTTTTCCCACTGTTGTTCTGCCATGCCGTCTTGCCGCTTCCGCGGTGGGCGGCGAACGAGTCCCGATATGGAGTCTGACATGGATATGTTGCTTGCCGGTCAGTGGCGCGGCGCTGCTGACAGCGCCACAGAGATCGTCCGCTCGCCGTTCGACGGTCATGCGGTCGACTCGGTGCCGGTGGCCACCGCCGCCGATGCCGCGGCGGCCCTCGATCGGGCCGAGATCGGCGCCCAGGTCCAGCGCGCCCTCCCGGCGCACGAGCGCGTGGCGATCTTGATGCGCGCCGCCGACCTGGCCGATCAGCGTGCCGAGGACATCGCACAGACCATCAGCGCGGAAACCGGCAAGCCGATCAGCGAGGCGCGTGGTGAGGCAGGCCGGTCCGGCTCCATCATTCGGCTGGCGGCGTTCGAGGGCAGCCAACTCTACGGTTCGACGCTGCCGCTGGACGCGAACCCCGGAACCGGTCTCGAGAAGATCGGCTTCACCCTCCGCCAGCCCTGCGGCATAGTCGTGGCGATCACCCCGTTCAACTACCCGGCACTGCTGGTGCTGCACAAGATCGCTCCGGCGCTGGCCGCCGGTAATGCGGTGGTACTCAAGCCCGCTCGCACGACTCCGCTGACGGCGTTGAAGCTGGCCGAGTGCTTCGTCGACGCGGGCCTGGCCCCCGAGGCACTGTCGGTGCTGACCGGACCGGGCTCTGCACTCGGCGACATCCTGGTCACCGATCCCCGAGTGCGGAAGGTGTCCTTCACCGGCTCCACTGCGACCGGCACCCGGCTGGCGTCCATCGCCGGAATCAAGAAGCTGTCCCTCGAGTTGGGGGCGTCCTGCCCGGTGATCGTCCTCCCCGACGCCGACATCGAGCTCGCCGCCTCGGCCGTCGCGGCCGGCGGATACATCAACGCCGGACAGGTCTGCATCAGCGTGCAGCGGGTGATCGTCGATCAACGAGTGGAAGCGGACTTCCTCGACGCCCTGGTCCCGAAGGTCGAGGACATCCTCGTCGGCGACCCCGCCAAGGACGACACCAGGCTCGGCTCGCTCATCTCCGAAACCGAAGCCACCCGGGTGCATTCGGCGATCGCCGAGGCTGCGCTCGGTGGCGCGAAGGTCCTCACCGGCGGTGACCGGGACGGTGCCGTCGTGACTCCCACGGTCGTAGCCGGAGTGGACCCCGCCTCTCCGTTCAGCCGGGACGAACTGTTCGGCCCCGCCGTGGCCGTCTCCTCCGCACCGGACATCGAGTCCGCGATCGCTCTGGCCAACGACAACGACTACGGCCTCGGCGCCGGCATCTTCACCTCCGACATCTCGGCCACCACCCGGGCGATGCGGCAGATCGACGCCGGCAACATCCACATCAACTGGACTCCGCTCTGGCGCGCCGACCTGATGCCCTACGGCGGGCTCAAGGGCAGCGGCATCGGCAAGGAAGGCGTCCGCTCCGCTGTCGAGGAAATGACCGAGGAGAAGACCATCGTCCTCCACGGCCGGCCTTGGTAGCAGATCTGCTCACGCACACATACCGGCACTCACAGAAATCGACGCCATGACACCACTGAGTTCTCACAAGACGATTCGGCTGACCACCGCCCAGGCGGTCGTGAAGTACCTCGCCGCGCAGTACTCCGTCGCCGACGGTGAACGCCGTCGCCTCATCCCCGCCGCGCTCGGCATCTTCGGCCACGGCAACGTCGCCGGCCTCGGCCAGGCACTCGACGAGCTGTCCGACGACCTGCCGTTCATCCAGGGCCGGCACGAGCAGTACCTCGCCCACATCGCCACCGCCTACGCCAAGGCCAGCCGTCGCCGCGCCACCCTCGCGGTCACCGCGTCCATCGGCCCGGGCGCGCTGAACCTGGTCACCGCCGCCGGCCTCGCCACGATCAACCGGCTGCCGCTGCTGCTGCTGCCCGGCGACACCTACGCCACTCGCCACCAGGGGCCGGTGCTCCAGCAACTCGAGCACGCCAGCGAGGCCGACCTGAGGGTCAACGACACCTTCCGCCCGGTCGCGAAGTTCTTCGACCGCATCACCCGCCCCGAGCAGCTGCTCACCGCGCTGCCGCAGGCGATGCGGGTGCTGACCAGCCCCACCGACACCGGTGCCGTGGTGCTGTCGCTGCCGCAGGACGTCCAGTCCCACGCCTTCGACTTCCCGATCGAATTCTTCGAGCCCCGGGACTGGAAGATCCGGCGCCCGCTGCCCGACCCCGCCGAGGTCGACGCGGTCGCCACCCAGATCCGGGAAGCATCCCGGCCGGTGATCATCGCCGGCGGCGGGGTGCACTACTCGGAGGCCACCGCCGCGCTCGAGGCCCTCGCCGCGCAGGCCGGTATCCCGGTGGTCGAATCGTTCGGCGGCAAGGGCGCGGTCAGCCGCGACGAGTGGTGGCAGGTCGGGGGCATCGGCCTCGAGGGCAACTTCGCCTCCAACAAGCTGGTTAAGCAGGCCGACCTGGTGCTCAGCGTCGGCACCCGGCTCACCGACTTCGTCACCGGGTCGCAGTCGATCTTCGAAAACGAGAACGTGCGATTCGCCGCGCTCAACGTCGTCGACGCCGACACCCGCAAGCAGGGCGCCACCGGCATCCTCGCCGACGCCCGCCTCGGCCTCGAGGCGCTGACCTCCGCGCTCGCCGGGCACACCACCAGCGACACGTGGCAGGAGGCGGTGCGGTCGGCGAAGGCGGACTGGGCACCGATCCGGGCCGCCGCGCTCGACCCCGACACCGCGTTCGACCCCGCCGAGCACCCGCACGCCCCGGTCACCGGCGCCGTGCTGACCCAGCCACAGCTCATCGGCCTGATGCAGGAACACGCCCGCAGCGGCGACACGATCATCGCCGCAGCCGGGGGCCCACCCGGGGACCTGCAGAAGGTGTGGGACGCCACCGCGAACCGCAACGTCCACCTGGAATTCGGGTTCTCCTGCATGGGATACGAGATCCCGGCCGCGATGGGTGTGCGGCTGGCCGAGGGCAACCGCGGGCAGCGGATCGTCACCTTCATCGGCGACGGCACCTACCTGATGGCGCCGACCGAGTTGGTCACCGCCGCGCAGGAGGGCCTCGACGTCACCATCGTCGTCTCCGAGAACCATGGCTACCAGGTCATCCACCGTCTCCAGATGAACCGCAACGGACGCGAATTCGGCAACGAGTTCCGCTACCGCACCGACGGCGACATCATCGCCGACAGCGGGGACAAGGCCCGCCTCGAGGGCGAATACCTGAAGGTGGACCTGCGGCAGATCGCCGAAGGCCTCGGTGCCACCGCGATCCGCGCCACCACCGCCGCCGACGTCCGCGCCGCGCTGAACGAGACCCGGGAAGTGTCCGGGCCGGTGGTCATCGTGGTGCCGACGGTCCCGCACGTGGACCTGCCCGGTGGGGACGTGTGGTGGGACGTGGCCCCCGCCGAAGTCTCCAATCAGGAATGGGTGCAAACCCTGCGCGCCGACTACGACAAGGCCGTGGGACGTCAGCGGTGGTTCGGATGAGCGCCGGTCCCGTCAACTCAGGAAGTCGAATGGACAACACCAGTCCCCTCGACGGGGGAACGCTCCGCCAGCGGCTGGCGGACGGGGAGACCACCGTGGGCACCTTCGTCGGGATGGCGTCCTCCACGGCGGCCGAGGTCTGCGCCGCCGCCGGCGCCGACTGGATCCTGCTCGACCTCGAACACGGATCCGGGTCGGAAGACGCGCTGCGCGACGGCATTCTCGCCGCGGGTGCCTACGGCGTCCCCACCGTGGTTCGGGTCGAATCCGGTGAACGTATCCGGATCGGCCGGGTCCTCGACCAGGGCGCCGCCGGAGTCATGGTGCCGCGCCTGGACAAACCCGATCAGGTTGCCGACGCGATCACCCACCTCGCGTATCCGCCGCACGGGGACCGGGGCGTGGCGACCTACAACCGCTCCTGCCGGTGGGGCATGGACCGCTCCGTGCTCGTCGCCGCGGAGCAGGCCGCGCTCGGGGTGATCCAGATCGAAACCCTCGCCGCCCTCGACGCGGTCGACGAGATCGCCGCCCAGTCCGGTGTCGACGTGCTGTTCGTCGGACCGCTGGACCTGTCGTTCGCACTCGGGGTGCCGCTGCAGTTCGACAGTCCGGTGTTCACGTCGGCGCTCGGGCGGGTGCTCGAAGCGGCTCACCAGCACGGCAAGACCGCCGGCATCCTCGCCGCGAATGCCGCCCTGGCCGCCGGCTACGTCGAACTGGGTTTCCGGTTCGTGGCCATCGGCTCCGACTCGACCCTGCTCGCCGCGGCGTTGACCGACGCGTTCGCGACCGCCCGTCCCGAGCAGACCACCTAGCCCACCGGGCAAGAACACCCGCGCCCTACCGGGCCGGAACCACCGAGCCCAGTAGGGCAGCGACTGAAAGAGGTAACACCCGTGAGCACACCGCGCACCGTGGGAGTCGGTCTGATCAGCGTCGGCTGGATGGGGCAGCTCCATGCCCGCGCCTACCGCGACGTCCCGATCGTCTACCCCGAGCTCGGGGTCACCCCGAAACTGGTGATCGCTGCCGACACCGCCGACAGCCGGGTCGAATTCGCCGAGAACGTCCTCGGGTTCGCCGAGGGCACCACCGACTACCGGGATGTCCTGGCGCACCCGGACGTCGACGTCGTCTCCATCTGCGCACCCAACTTCCTGCACGCGGAGATCGGCATCGCCGCCGCGAAGGCGGGTAAGCACTTCTGGATCGAAAAGCCGGTGGGCCGCAGCTACGCCGAAACGTCGGCGATCGAGACCGCGGCCACCGACGCCGGCGTGATCACCTCGATCGGCTACAACTACCGGCACGCCCCCGCCGTCGAGCACGCCCGCACGCTCATCGCCGAGGGCAGCCTCGGCCGGATCACCAACGTGCGTGCCACGTTCTTCTCCGGGTACGCCAACGAACCCAACGGCGCCCTCTCGTGGCGGTTCGACCGTGAACTCGCCGGCTCCGGGGTGCTCGCGGACCTGTTCAGCCACGCGACGGATCTGTGCCAGTACGTGGTCGGGCCGATCGCCGAGATCAACGCGCTCACCAGCACCGTCTACACCGAACGCCCGAAGCTGGAAATGGGGTCGGGTACCCACTTCGCCGTCATCGAGAACGGTGAGATGGGCCCGGTGGAGAACGAGGATTACGCCGCAGCCCTGGTGCGGTTCGGCGCGCAGGGCCCGGGTTCCGGTGCGGTGGGCACCATCGAGGCCTCTCGCGTGATCGTCGGACCCGAGTGCGGCTACCAGATCGAGGTCTACGGCACCGAGGGCTCGGTGAAGTGGGATTTCGAGCGGATGAACGAGCTGAAGGTGTGCCTGGGCCGCACCAACGCCGAGCAGGGTTACCTCACCGTCAATGCCAGCCCGAAGCACGGCGACTACTCGCGCTTCCAGCCCGGACCGGGCAACGCCCTCGGTTTCGACGACCTCAAGACCATCGAGGCGAAGAAGTTCCTGCTCGCCGTCACCGGTGGGCCGCAGGAGAACTCGAATGTGCACGACGCCGCGTCGGCGGCCGCGATCGTCACCGCCGCGGAGACCTCCGCGGCCACCGGTCAGTGGCAGAAGCTCGACGACGTCGCCGGCACCACCGCCTCCCGCACCGTCTGATCCCTCCCCCACTTTCGCCCCGTACCCCTTCGACACCTGCAAGGACGCTGATGTCAACATCGATCTCGACTCAACTGTTCGTCGGCTTGGGCCCGCTGAATCGGGAGCTCGTCGACCCGTATCTGGCTGGGCACCAACAGCTTGCCCTCGATCCCACCGAGGAGCAGCTGGCGGTCGCCGAGGCCGCGATCGTGCGGGCGGCGTTCACCGTCGACGCCGCGATGCTCGACCGGATGCCTGCGTTGAAGGTTCTCGCCCGCACCGGTGTCGGCACCGATCTGGTCGACGTCGGCGAAGCACAGCGACGTGGGATTCCGGTGGTGATCACCCCGGGCAGTAACACGGTCTCGGTTGCCGAGGGCGTGTTCGCGCACCTGCTGTCGTTGGTGAAGCGGCTGCCGACACTGACCACGTTGGTGCGGAGTGGCCGCTGGGGTGAGCGTGGTGGGGTGACCGTCGGTGACCTCGAGGGTGCGACGTTGGGGATCGTGGGGTTCGGGCGGATCGGTTGCAAGGTCGCGCAGATCGCCGAAGCGTTCGACCTGAACGTCCGCGCCTACGACCCGTACGCCGAGATCCCGGACAGGTATCGGTGTGCGAGCGTGGACGAGGTGCTCACGTCCAGCGACCTCATCACCCTGCATGCACCGCTGACCGCCGAGAATCATCATCTGATCAACGAGGTGCGGCTGGCCGCGATGCGGCCCGGCGCGATCCTGGTGAACTGCAGTCGCGGCGCGCTGATCGACCTGGACGCCGCGCACGCGGCGCTGCAGGCCGGACAGTTGGCCGGTCTGGGCCTGGACGTCTTCGATCCTGAACCGCCACAGCATCATCCGGTGTTCGACCACGCGAACACGGTCCTCAGTCCGCACCTGATGGGTTTCACCGATCGGGCGATGGCGCTGACCATCCGCGCCGCGGTCGAGGGCGCGGTCGCGGTCCTCGACGGCCGCGCACCGGCCGCGGTGGCCGCCCCGTGACCGTGCAGGTGGGGGTGATCGGCGTCGGCGTGATGGGCGCCGATCACGCCCGCACCTTGCATCGGTCGGTCTCGGGTGCACAGGTGACGGTGGTGACCGACTTCGACGCCGCCCGCGCGGACACCCTCGCGCACGAGTTGTCGGCGCGCACCGTCGCCACCGCGACGGAACTGATCGCGGCCCCGGACGTCGACGCGGTGGTGATCGCCTCCCACGATTCCGCACACGCCGAGCAGGTGGCGGCCTGCCTGGACCAGCGTAAGCCGGTGCTGTGCGAGAAACCGCTGGCACCGAGCGTCGACGAGTGCCGCGATCTGGTCGCGCAGGAAGATGCGCTCGGTCTGGCCGATCCGCTGGTGTCCGTGGGATTCATGCGGCGATTCCACCACCCCTACGTGGCGTTGGCGGACGAGGTGCGGTCCGGGTCGATCGGTACCCCCTTGCTGGTGCGCAGCTCGCACCGCAATGTCTCCGCGTATCCCGGTGGAGATTCGGCCGGCACCATCACCAACTCCGCCATCCACGAAATCTACATCACCAGCTGGCTTCTCGGGTCACCGATCGCGGAGGTCAGCTGGCATGCACCACGATCGACGTCCTATGACACGTCACGGCAGGACCCGCAGGTGCTCCTCCTCAGGACCGCCGACGGCGCATTGACCATCGTCGACGTCTTCGTCAATGCCCGCTACGGGTACGACGTGCGCTGCGAGGTCGTCGGCGAAACCGGTGCGGTCAGCCTGGCGGCGCCCCACACCCTGTCGATCGACTCGTCGCTGCGCTCGGCATCGACGTACCCGAAGGACTGGCGGCCGTTGTTCGCCGATGCCTACCGGCGCCAGTTACAGGCCTGGATCGACGCCCTCACCGCCGAGGTGTCCTCACCGCTGGCGACGGCCCGCGACGGATTGCGGGCCACCCAGGTCGCCGTCGCCTTGATCGACTCGATGAACAACGACGGTGCCACCACCGAGGTCGCCTACCACTGAGCGCTGCTCCCCTACCCTCAGCGATGGACACGGCCGTCACCACATCGCGCTTCCCACGCGCACACTGACCACATACAGGTGAAGATGAAGTCGAGGCGATAGAGATGACAACCACCCCGCCACCGGCATTGCTGGCCGCCTGTTGGACCTCCGCCGGCGATGTGATGCCGGCGCGAGGCTCTGATCGGAGTCCGATCCCGATCCGGGAACGGATCGAGGCGGTCGCGCGGACCGGCTACACCGGATTCGGCTTGACCCGACCCGACCTGGTCGCGGCCCGGGAGACGGTCGGGCTCGGTGAGGTCGCGAAGATGCTGGCCGACAACGGCATTACCCAGGTGCAGCTGGAGTGGATCACCAACTGGTGGACCACCGGTGACGCTCGTGCCGCCTCCGATGAGGTTCGCCGGGACTTGTTCGAAGCCGCACCCGTCCTCGGCGTCGACAACATCAAGGTCGGCGCCGACGACGACGGTGTCCCCGTGTCCCGGGACCTGCTCGTCGAACAATTCGACGCCCTGGCCTCCGACGGCGCCGCGGTGGGCGTGAAGATCGCGTTCGAGAACACCCCGTTCTCGCACCACATCAAGACCACCGAGCAGGCCGCGCAGTTCGTCAAGGACGTCGACAACCCCAACGGTGGGCTGATTCTCGACATCTGGCACGCGTTCCGTGGCGGCACCGACTACGACACCCTGCCGCAGCTCGTTCCCGCCCAATTCGTGTTCGGTGTCGAACTCGACGACGGCTGGTCCACCGTGCGGGGAACCGACCTCGAGGACACCTTCGACAACCGAGTTCCCTGCGGAGAAGGCGAATTCGACGTTCCGAAGTTCATCAACGCGATCCGCCGGATCGGGTTCGACGGACCGTGGGGAATCGAGCACATGTCGGAAGAGTTCCGGCATCTGCCCGTCGCCGACGCCCTCGCCCGGGCACGGACCGGAGCGCTGCAGTGCTTCGCGCGTGCCGACGAACTGGCCGGCAACCGGTCCTGACAGCGATTGACGCACCGATACACACCAAATCTGAGGGGAAAATGATGGATAAACCACCTTGATTGAGGCCTGCGTCACAGCAACACTGAACAGGGCACACGGACAAACACTCCGGACGCGACCACTTCCCGTTCCAGCGGGTGTGCTCACCACTCTTCCGGTCCCGGTCCGTCTGCCGCACCGACCCCTCCGGCACCGATGCCGGAGGGGCGCAAGATCGAAAGGAATACAGTGGCCACCCTGTTGAACGAGAAAGTCGTTCTGGTCAGCGGAGGAACGCAAGGGGTCGGCGCCGGCGTCGTCCGCGCCGCGGCCCGCGAGGGCGCCCGGGTGGCTTTCACCGGTCGCCGCGCCGAGGCCGGCAAGGCCCTCGCCGCCGAGCTCGAGGCGACCGGCGCGCAGGTGCGGTTCTTTCAGGCCGACCTCACCGACCCCCGGGAGGCCCGCGATTCGGTGACCCGCACCATCGAGGAGTTCGGCCGCGTCGACGCATTGTGCAACGCGGCGGGCCTGACCACCCGCGGCACCCTGCTCGACACCACCCCCGAACTATTCGACCAGCACATGGCGGTGAACCTGCGGGCCCCGTTCTTCACCATGCAGGGCGCCGTCGCGGACATGGTCGAACGGAAGGCACCCGGGACGATCGTCAACATCATCTCCATCGCCCAGCACGGCGGGCAGTCGTATCTGGCGCCGTACGTGGCGGCGAAGGCAGGCCTGGCCGGGCTGACCCGCAACGCCGCCTACGCGCACCGCTTCGACCGGATCCGCATCAACGGCCTGAACATCGGGTGGACCGAAACCGAAGGCGAGGCGGTAATTCAGCAGCGTTTCCACGGCGCCGACGACAACTGGGCTGCCGAGGCCGCCGCCAAGGTGCCGATGGGCAAGCTCGGGCAGGTCGACGAGATCGCCGACTTCGTCGTGCTGCTGCTGTCGGATCGAAGCGGTGTCGTCACCGGCTCGGTGATCGATTGGGACCAAACCATTATCGGAGGGCAGGACTGATGGGATCGACAATCGGAGTGATCGGCCTCGGCCGAATCGGCGCATTTCACGCCGACACCCTCGCTCAGCTTCCGGGGGTCGACGGCCTGGTCGTCACCGATGAGCGGCCGGATGTCACCGCGTCCGTGGCCGCCAAGTTCGGCGCGCGGCCGGTCGAGGACGCCGCGGCGGTCTTCGCCGCCGGCGTTGACGGAGTAGTGATCGCCGCCGCCACCCCGGCGCACGCGCCGTTGATCCTGGCCGCCGTCGACGCCGGGATCCCGGTGTTCTGCGAGAAGCCGGTGGCGTTCACCGCCGACGAAAGCTACCAGGTCGTCGAGCGATTGAAGACCTCGACGGTGCCGGTACAGATCGGGTACAACCGCCGCTTCGACCCCGCCTTCGCCGCCGCCCGGTCCGCCGTCGCCAGTGGCGAACTCGGCTGGCTGCACACCGTCCGCTCGACCACCCTCGACCCCGCCCCTCCTCCGGCGGAGTACGTGGCCGCCTCCGGCGGGATCTTCCGTGACTGCAGCGTGCACGACTTCGACATCGTGCGCTGGGTCGTCGGGCACGAGGTGACCGAGGTCTACGCCACGGGAACCAACCAGGGCGATTCGATCTTCGCCGACTGCGGCGACGTCGACACCGCCACCACCACCCTGACGTTCGCGAACGGCACCCTCGGCGTCGTGTCCAACACCCGCTACAACGCCCGCGGCTACGACTGCCGCCTCGAGGTGCACGGCTCCGAGGACAGCGTCGTCGCGGGTTGGGACGCCGGCGCGCCCGTGCGCAACCTCGAACCCGGCGTCACCTTTCCCGACGGCCCGCCGCACCGGTTCTTCATGGACCGATTCACCGCCGCCTACCGCGCCGAACTCGACGCGTTCCTCGACGTGATCGCCGGCACCGCACCCTCACGGTGCACCGCCCAGGACGCCCTCGAGGTGGCCTGGATCGCCGAGGCGGCCGCACTGTCCCTTTCCCAGCACCGCCCCGTCCAGATGAGTGAGGTTCGACGATGATTCGTATTGCAGGAGCACCCATTTCGTGGGGTGTATGCGAGGTGCCCGGATGGGGTCACCAGCTCGGTTCCGAGCGCGTGCTCACCGAGATGCGTGACGCCGGCCTCGAGGCCGCCGAGATCGGTCCCGAGGGATTCCTGCCGTCGGACCCGCAGGAGCTGGCGGCCACCCTGGCCTCCTACGAGCTGAAGGCGGTCGGCGGCTTCACCCCGGTGCTGCTCCACGACCCCGACCACGACCCCGTCCCCGACATCACCGGCACCCTGGCCGCGTTCACCGCCGCCGGCGCCGAGGTGCTGGTGCTGGCCGCGATCACCGGCACCGACGGTTACGACAGCCGCCCCGACCTCGACGACGCCGGCTGGAAGACCCTGCTGTCGAACCTGGACCGATTGCACGACGTCGCCGCCGACCAGGGCATCCGCGCGGTCCTGCATCCGCATGTGGGCACCATGATCGAGAAGAACGTCGAGGTCGAGCGAGTCCTCGACGGATCCTCCATTCCGCTGTGCCTGGACACCGGGCACCTGCTCATCGGCGGCACCGACCCGCTCGAGTTGGCCCGCGCCGCCGCGGACCGGATCACCCACACGCACCTCAAGGACGTCGACGCCGAGTTCGCCGCGCGCGTGCAGGCCGGCGAACTGACCTACACCGACGCCGTCGCCCAGGGCATGTACACCCCGCTCGGCACCGGTGACGTCGACGTCGCCGGCGTGGTCCGGCACCTCGTCGCCTCCGGTTTCGACGGATGGTTCACCCTCGAGCAGGACACCATCCTCGCCGGCGAACCCGACGGCGAGGGCCCGGTCGCGGACGTCAAAACCAGCGCCGCGTTCCTGCGGAGCCTGCAGCTGTGACCACGCTGCGGATCGGCGTCCTCGGCGCCTCCCGGATCGCGGAGCCTGCGATCGTCAAACCGGCCCAGATTCTCGGGCACCGGTTGGTCGCGGTCGCCGCCCGCGACCGCGGCCGCGCCGAGAGGTTCGCGCAGACACACGGCGTCGAACGGGTGCTGGACTCCTACGAGGCGGTGATCGCCGACCCCGAGGTCGACGTCGTCTACAACCCGCTCGCCAACGCATTCCACGCCCCCTGGAATCTGAAGGCGGTCGAGGCCGGCAAGGCGGTCTTGACCGAAAAGCCATTCGCGCGCAACGCCACCGAGGCACAGCTCGTCCGGGCTGCCGCTCGCGAGCGGGGTGTCCCGATCATGGAGGGTTTCCACTACCTGTTCCACCCGATCATCCGGCGGATGTTCGATCTCCTCGAGGACGGCACCCTCGGCGCTCTGCAGCGGGTCGAGGTGGTCATGCGGATGCCCGAACCCAAACCTGACGACCCGCGGTGGCGTCTGGACCTCGCCGGTGGGGCTGTGATGGACCTCGGTTGCTACGGCCTGCACGTACACCGCCAGCTTGGCCGGTTCGCCGGCGGCGAGCCGACCGTAGTGACGGCCCGCGCCGTCGAGCGCTCCCCCGGAGTCGACGAGTCGTGCGACGTCGACCTCGTCTTCCCCAGTGGCGCAACCGGATCGAGCATCAATTCGATGAACTGGGAACAATTCGAGATGATCCTGCGCCTGGTCGGGGACCGCGGTGAAGCCTTCGCGCACGACTACGCGCTGCAGTACGGCGACGACCGCATCACCATCACCACCGACACGGGCACCGTCGTCGAACATCTCGGAACCCGCTCGACCTACACCTACCAGCTCGACGCCTTCGCTCAGCACCTCGCCGACGGGACCTCATTCCCGATCGACGTCGACGACGCGGTCTCCACGATGGAGCTCATCGACTCCACGTACCGCGCCGCCGGCCTGCCCCTGCGGTAGGTCACATTCTCCCCGCCGGGCCGTGAGGAACCCACTTCCAATGTCCGGCCCGGCGGGGCCTCCACCACACTCTGTGCGTTTCACCCCTCCCCGTTTCACCCCTCCCGAGCTTTCCCATGCCTGCATGCTTGCGGCTTCCTGAAAGGCCCACCACATGAACACACACAACGGCCCGAACGCCTCGGTCCCGCGGAAAACTCCCCGCCGGGTGACCGCTCTGGCACTGAGCGTCGGTGCGGCCGCACTGCTCGCAGGATGTTCGAGCACCGGCGGGAAACCGGAATCGACCGGTAGCGGCATGGCCTCGGGCACCGCGGACACCCCACGCGCCACCATCGCCATGATCACCCACGAAGTCCCGGGCGACACCTTCTGGGACCTGATCCGCAAGGGTGCCGAAACGGCGGCGGCGAAGGACAACATCGAACTGCGTTACTCCTCGGACCCGGAAGCACCGAACCAGGCGAACCTCGTCCAGAGCGCCATCGACAGCCAGGTCGATGGCATCGCCGTCACGCTCGCAAAGCCGGACGCGATGGCACCGGCCGTCCGAGCGGCCGTCGACGCGAAAACCCCGGTCGTCGCGTTCAACTCCGGTTTCGACCAGTACAAGGCGCAAGGGGTCGCCCAGTACTTCGGCCAGGACGAAAAGCTCGCCGGCATCTCGGCAGGGCAACGCCTGACCGCGGACGGCGCCAAGAAAGCGCTGTGCGTCATCCAGGAACAGGGTCAGGTTGCACTCGAAGCACGCTGCGCGGGCGTCATCGAGGGGTTCAAGGGGCAGACCGAAATCCTGAATGTCAACAGCAAGGATCTGCCGTCGGTCGATGCGACGATCACCGCCAAACTGCAACAAGATCCCTCGATCGATCATGTCGTCGCGCTCGGAGCGCCGATCGCGCTCACGGCTGTCCAGTCCGTCGCCAATGCCGCCAGCTCCGCGAAAATCGTCACCTTCGACACCAACGCCGCCCTCGTCGACGCCATCAAGGCCGGGGATGTGCAATGGGCCGTCGATCAGCAGCCGTTCCTGCAGGGCTACCTCGCGGTCGATTCTCTGTGGCTGTACCTGAACAACCGCAACACCATCGGCGGCGGTACGCCGACTCTGACCGGTCCCGCTTTCATCGACAAATCCAACATCGACTCGGTCGCCGAGTACGCCAAGGCCGGAACCCGCTGAGCACGGCACTGACGGCGTAACGGAAGGAAAGTCATGTCCACACAGCAAGATCTGGACCTTGCCAGTCACAAGGTCGTCACCGACGAACGGGTGAAGGAGCAAAAACGCCTGCAACGGCTGCTCGTCCGCCCGGAGGTCGGGTCCCTGTTCGGTGCGATCGCGATCTTCGTCTTCTTCATGATCGTCGCACCCCCGTTCCGCAGCCCCGAAGCCCTCGCCACCGTCCTCTACGCCAGCTCCACCATCGGAATCATGGCCTGCGCGGTCGCGCTGCTGATGATCGGCGGCGAATTCGACCTCTCCGCCGGCGTCGCCGTCACCACCAGCTCGCTGGCCGCGTCGATGATCGCCTACAACCTGCACCTGAACCTGTGGGCCGGCGCCGCCCTCGCCCTCCTCGTCTCGCTCGCGGTCGGGTTCTTCAACGGCTACCTGGTGATGAAGACGAAGATCCCCAGCTTCCTGATCACCCTGAGCTCGTTCCTGATGCTCACCGGCATCAACCTGGCCGTCACCAAACTGATCACCGGACAGGTCGCCACCCCCAGCGTCTCCGACATGCAGGGCTTCGACTCCGCCAAGAAGGTGTTCGCGTCCTCGTTCACCATCGCCGGGGTGTCCGTGCGGATCACCGTGCTGTGGTGGCTGCTGTTCACCGCCATCGCCACCTGGGTGCTGTTCAAGACCCGGATCGGGAACTGGATCTTCGCCGTCGGCGGCAACCAGGACTCCGCCCGCGCCATCGGCGTCCCGGTCACCAAGGTCAAGATCGGGTTGTTCATGACCGTCGGGTTCGCCGCCTGGTTCGTCGGCATGCACCTGCTGTTCTCGTTCAACACCGTCCAGTCCGGCCAAGGCATCGGCAACGAGTTCCTCTACATCATCGCCGCGGTCATCGGCGGCTGCCTGCTCACCGGCGGCTACGGCACCGCGATCGGCGCCGCGATCGGCGCGTTCATCTTCGGCATGACGAACCAGGGTATCGTCTACGCCGGCTGGAACCCGGACTGGTTCAAATTCTTCCTCGGCGCGATGCTGCTGTTCGCCGTCATCGCCAACAACGCCTTCCGCAACTACGCCGCCAAGAGGTGACCGCATGAGTACCATCGAACAGATGCCCGTCGATACCGAACCCGATGGGGGCGGCAAGATCCCGCTCATCGAACTCAAACACGTCGGCAAGCAGTACGGCAACATCATCGCCCTCGAAGACATCAACCTGCGGGTGCGGGCCGGTGAGGTCACCGGTGTGCTCGGCGACAACGGCGCCGGCAAATCCACCCTGATCAAGATCATCGCCGGCCTGCACCAGCAGAGCTCGGGTGAGCTGCTCGTCGACGGCGAACCCCTCACCTTCGACTCCCCGAAGGAGGCCCTGTCCAAGGGCATCGCCACCGTCTACCAGGACCTCGCCGTGGTGTCGCTGATGCCGGTGTGGCGGAACTTCTTCCTCGGCCAGGAACTGCGGAAGGGCCCGCTGAAGTCCCTCGACGCCAACGCGATGCGGGCCACCACCAAATCGGAACTGTCGAAGATGGGCATCGACCTGCCCGACGTCGACGCCCCCATCGGGTCCCTGTCCGGCGGCCAGCGCCAATGCGTGGCGATCGCCCGGGCCATCTTCTTCGGCGCCCGGGTCCTGATCCTCGACGAGCCCACCGCCGCCCTCGGCGTCAAACAGTCCGGGATGGTGCTGCGCTACATCTCCGCCGCCAAGGAACAAGGCTTCGGGGTGGTGTTCATCACCCACAACCCGCACCACGCCTACATGGTCGGCGACCACTTCGTCCTCCTGGGCCGCGGCCGCCAGAAACTCGACTGCACCTACGACGAGATCAGCCTCGAAGAACTCACCCAGCAAATGGCCGGCGGCGACGAACTCGAAGCACTCACCCACGAACTGCGGCGCTGAAAGCCGGTCGGCACTCACCTCACGACCGCACCGCCCCGGGGATCCCCGGGGCGGCGTTGTCGTGCGCCTGAACCTCGCCGCCGTCAAGGCATGTTGTAGGGGGTGATGATCCGGATCGGCGACATCGCCGTAGTCACACCCGACAACCCACCGCGGCCCTGAATCAGCATGCGACAGGCCAAGTTCGCATCGAATCGAAGGTCGTGTTCGAGGACGGCTGAGATCTTCTTGTCGCGCAGCAATTGCCGGTTGTCGCTGTCGAGGTCGTGAGCGATGAAGACGCGATAGCTTCGGCCGAGCTTCTCGAAGGCACGCACGGTCGCCAGGTTGCCGCCACCGATCGAATAGACAGCCTCGATGCCAGGGTTACGCTCGAGAGCCTCGAGAACGAGCTGCTCGACCGTCGAATCGAGGCCTTCGCTTTCAGAGATGTCGATCAGTGTGCGCTGAGAACCCATCCCCCCGACGCTGCCCGAGCGGCGGAGTGCACCGCGAAAGCCCATCTCGCGCTCTTCCTCGCCGCGAAACGCATTGCTACTCAGTGTGACCAGGACACTGGCCGGGGTGTCGCGCAACCACTGCTCGAGTAGATACGCGGCTGTCTCGCCGGCAGCCCGGTTCTCGATACCGACGTAGCCGATCCGATTGCTGCTCGGAACGTCGGTGGCGTAGGTGACGACCGGGATTCCGGCCTCGATGAGCCGATCGATGGCGTCGGCGACCTCGGTGGTGTCGGGAGCCTTGACGATGACGCCGTGCGAGGGACGTTTCGCGAGCTTGTCGAGCACCTCGACCATGGCCGAGACAGAACCGGTCTCCCGAAAGTGGAACCGCGTCCGCACTACCGCGGGAGCAAGCGACGGCAGTTCCGCCTCGACCGCCTCCTGGAACGCTCCGGAGAACCGCGACGGGGCCTGCATCACGACGTCGAAGAGGTACTTCCGCCCCGCCAATCGCAGCTGGGAGCGCTGTTTGTCCAGGTCGATGATCGCCTGCGCGACCTCGGCGCGGGTCCCCTCTCGTACCCCCGCGCGATTGTGGAGCACTCGGTCGACGGTCGCCTCACTGAGCCCGGCTTGTTGGGCGATCTCACGAACTTTGTAACGACTGTGCGCCACAACCTTCTCCCTCGAGGTGAAAATGATGGACAACGCCTAATTTCTGAGGCGTGTATCACAGCAAGACTAACAGGAGAACACGGAAAATGCTTCTCGCAATGCATCTTCGGAATCCGTTGCCCTGAACTCATTGCCATCGACTCCGCCACCAAGGCCAGGTCGGTCGACAGGCCGAAAGCGACCACCACGCGATCGGGATTACTCCACCGGTGAACAACCCGCTCCGCCAGCATTTCTCGAGTCCCTCGAGTTCCGGATGGTTACTTTCGAGATCGACACCGGCAGCCGCGACGACGACCACACCACTCGATGATCGACGGCGCGAAACGACATCATCCACGCTGCTTGCAGCTGACCTCGCCCTGAGAAACCGCATCCCTATTTCGGTACCTGATCTTGTTGCTATGGAACGGTTTTCACACAGACCCGCCGGCGCTAAAGATCCCAATGCAACAAGGGCATGGTGATCGACCCGGGAGTTACCAGGCTTTCGTCGGGCCGGCCCCGCTGTGGATCGGCACCGGTTTGATCACCCTCCGGGCAGTCGATTTCGATCTCAGAAGAGGCAGGCCTGCGATCCGCATCCTCGTGCACCCGGTAGCGGGCCCGATGTCGGACATCGTGTCGTCGAGCCGAGGTCGGTGCTCGGCTCACCAACGGTGCCGACGTCACGGTCACCGAGACCTCGGCCTCGACTGTCGGACCGGACTTCGCCGATCGTCTGCGTCAGATTCCCGGCGTACATGGGGTCGATCCCGAGACCATCGCCGGAGCGGCACTGCTGCAGGACACCTGCTTCGACGGCGGAACCGGTGGCGTCGACACAATCGGCATGCGGACGGCGATCTCCGATGTGACCGGAACCGGCGCGGTGGTCACCGATATCGCCACGGTTCGCGGCACGGTCGGTTCCACCCTCACCTCCGTCGATCTCAGCGGTCTGACCAGGCTCGAACTGGCCTACGCCGTGGTGCTCGCGGCCGCGAGCGCGAGCGCGAGCGTCGTCGGGACCGTCGGCGGTGCTGCGCTGTCCGGATTGCTGGTGGCGGTGCTGACCGGCGTATTCGACCCGCCGCCCGCCGGGCTCGTCGTGCCCTGGGCATATCTGGTGCTGGTCACGGTGGTGACCGTCGGAGCGATCGCGGTGGTCACGACGATGTCGGCGCAGGCTGCGGTCCGCCACCCGATAAGCGTGCTGCGCGAGTAGCCGGGCTGCACCGGTCGCCGGATTACCGGGCGCACGGACCAATTCGTCTGGTGCGAGTAGTTATCCGGTCAGTCCGAGCCGGTGCGACAGCCACGGCATTTCGGTGGCGAGCCCGCGGGACCAGACACCGAAATTGTGGGCGCCGGGAACCTCGACGTAGTGAACGTCCATGCCCGCCGCCGCGGCCGCCTCGCACGCGGTGTGCAGCCGCGGCTGCAGATCGTGGTCGTGGTCGCCTACCAGGAAGACACCGGCCGAGTTTGGGTAGCGGTGCTCGGCCAGCAGGGTCATCGGGTCGATCTCGTCGAACGCCTGCTGACTGCCGCCGAACGCGGCGACCAGGGTCTGCTGGTGGTCGCCGAGTGTCGGCTCGGGATCACCGGACAAGTCGAGGAAAGTGGGATAGATATCGGGGTAGTTGGTGGCCATCTGCAATGCGCAGGTTCCCCCGAGGGAGAGCCCACCGATCGCCCACGACCCTGGGTCGGGGTCGACCTGAAGATGAGCCGTGATCCAGGCCGGCAGGTCCCGGGCCAGGTAGGTGGCGGCGTTGCCGAGTGGTGAATCCACGCAGAGCGGGTTTCCCCAGGTCGATCCGGTTGCGTCCGCGACCACCACGACCGGCGCGAGACCGTCGTGGCCATGGGCGAAGGTGTTCATGGTGGTGGCGAGCCGGCCGCCGGTAAACCAATCTTTGGGCTGCCCGGGTTGTCCGGCGAGCAGAACCAGCACCGGAAGCTGCGGCCTGGGGTCGGTGAAATACGCGGGCGGAAGATAGACATCGGCGCGGCGCGCCCGAAACGACGATCGGGTTCCGGGGATGCCATCGGAGGTGACCGCTCCGTCGCGGGGCATCGACGGTGGCGACGTCCACACCGCGTCGAGGGGCCGCCCCGTCACCGGCGCCGCAATGAGGGGCGGCACTGCTGCGAAGTCGATGCGGTTCAGATGTTCCATTCCGAGAGCGGTTTCGACGGTCGGATAGGCAGCGAAGAACACATTGACCTGGACAGCGCAGGTCAACATCACGACGATCACCGCGAGCACCGACGCCGCCCTCGTCACCGGGCGCGTCGCAGCGACGATACGCGGAACAAGGATCAGCAGCGCGAACAGGGCTACACCAGCCCACGCGTACACGATCATGGGGATGGGATCGGGAAGCGGACGCCAGATCCGCTCGACGCAGAACCACAGTGCGCCCGTGCCAATGGCGGCTCCGAGTGCGGCCAGCGGTATCACCCGGTACCGGAACCAGTGCGGCCGCCCGGCCAGAAGCCAGAGTGCGCTCACGGCACCGGCGGCGCTGACGACGACCGGCACCGGCCCCGAGATCAGAGACAGATCAGTGAACCACCGCACGTGCACAACTTTCCCGCGTCATCTGATTCCATCGTCTCACCACGACGGCACCTCGCGAGTTCACGGGTGGCGGCTCCCCTGGGTCGACACCGGTCACCGCTGCGGCCCGCCGTCACAGCTCGTATGCCACACCCTCCCCGAGGACGCGGATGCCGACGCGATCGCCCGGGGTGAGGGCGGTGGCACCGAAGCGGCGCACGGTGACCCGGTCGGAGACGACTCCGTTCTCGGTGTCGAGGCGGATGCCGAGCATCATTTCCGATCCGAGGTATTCGACGTCGACGACCGTCCCGGATACGCCGGCACCATCGGGGGTCACTTCGATCTGTTCCGGCCGCAGCATGATTCGCGCGTTTCCCTGGACGCCGCTGAGACTCACGGGGACGTCTCCGAGCGCGCACCTGGCCCGCTGCCCGTCGACGTGCGCCGCCAAGACGACGGCGTCGCCGATGAACTGCGCGGTGGAAACGTCGACGGGTGTGGAATAGATTTCCCGGGGTGTGCCGATCTGGGCGAGCCGGCCCGCGCTCATCACCCCGACCCGGTCGGCGAACGAGAGCGCCTCGGGCTGATCATGCGTGACGAGGATGGTGGTGATGCCGGCTTTCGCGAGAATGTCTGCGACGATTCGTCGGGTGTCTGCCCGCAGGCCCGCGTCGAGGGCGGAAAACGGCTCGTCGAGCAGCATGAGTTCCGGTTCCCGCGCCAACGCCCGCGCGAGCGCCACGCGCTGCTGCTGCCCGCCCGACAACTGGTCGGGACGCCGTGACGCGTACGAGGGGTCCAGTGACACCATGTCGAGTAGTTCGGCGATCTTCGAACGGGTGCGCGCCCTCCGTGGGAGACCGAACCCGACGTTCGCGCCGACGGTGGCGTGCGGGAACAGTGCCCCGTCCTGCGCGACATAGCCCACGGACCGGCGGTGCGGCGGTGTCCACCCGCCACCGGCGACCATCCTCCCGGCCAGGGCGATGGTGCCGGAGTCCGGTCTCTCGAACCCGGCGATCAGGCGGAGCAGGGTGGTCTTGCCGCAGCCGGAGGGGCCCAGGATGGCGGTCGTGGATCCCGCTTCGGCGGCGAACCCTACGTGCCGCAGGATCGGCGCGGCACCGAACGACTTGTCGAGACCCTCCACTTCGAGAGCGTATGTCATAGTCCGGCAACCTTTTTCGACTGGGTAAAGAGTACATAGGTCATGGGCAGCGACAGCACGATCATGATCAACGCATACGGTGCGGCGCCGGCGTAGTCGATTTCACTGCTCAACGACCAGAACTGCATAGACAGGGTGCGGGTACCGGTGGGCGCCAGCAGCAGGGTGGCGGTCAACTCGTTGACGATGCCCAGGAACACCAGCGCCCCACCCGCCGCGGTCGCCGGCGCGGCCAGCCGCAGCGTCACCCGGACGAACGCCGCCCACGGCGAAACACCCAGCGACTGCGCCGCCTCCTCGAGCCCGACGGGGGCCTGCGCGAGTCCGGCTCGCAGGTTCACCAGCGCGCGCGGCAGGAACAGCAGCGCGTAGGCCGCGATCACGACGGCCACCGTCTGGTAGAGCGGATGCAGATACCGAATGGTGATCGTGACGAAGGCGAGGGCCACCACGATGCCCGGCAGCGAGCTGGAGATGTAGGTGCCGCCCTCGAGGACGCGGCTGAACCGGCCTGGGTGGCGAATCGAAATCCAGGCGATCGGGAACGCGAGCACACACGTCACCACGGCACCGGCAATGCCGAACCCGAGCGTCTGCCCCAGCGCGGCAGCCATGGCATCCAGCTTCCACACCGCGGAGCCGCCGATGACGAGCCACCGCGCAACACTGACCACCGGTACACCGACCGACGCCGCGACCAGCATGCCGAGGAACAACAAGGCGATCGGCGAATACCGCCAGCCGAGTTCGGCCGGCACCGCCCGGCGGGCGGCACCCGACCCGATCCGGGCGTACCGGGCGCTGCCGCGGACGACCGATTCGATCACCAGCAGGGTCAGGCACAACAGGACCAGGACACCGGCGAGCATGGTCGCGGCGGAGCCGTTGAACGTCGACTGGTACTGCTCGAAGATCGCCGTGGTGAACGTGTCGAACCGGATGAAGACGAACGCGCCGTACTCGGCGAGCAGGTGCAGCGACACCAGCAGACCGCCGCCGGAGATGGCCAGCCGCAGCTGCGGAACCACGACCCGCACGAATACCGCGACCGGGCCCGAGCCCAGGGCGCGTGCGGATTCTTCCACAGCCGGATCCAACCGGCGCAACGTCGCGGCCACCGGGATGTACACGAGCGGGAAGTAAGACAGGGTCGCGATGAGGACGCCGCCGAACAGCCCGCCGAGCGACGGTACCGCCGTCACCCACGAATAGCTGTTGACGAACGCTGGAACGGCCAGCGGCGCCGCGAGGAGGACGGCCCACACCTTCGCGCCGAACAGCCGGGTGCGCTCGACCAGCCAGGCGGCCGCGACACCCACGACGACGCAGATCGGCACGGTCACCACGACCAGCAGCACCGTGTTCTGAAGCAGTTCCCGGACCCGGGGCCGGAACAGCAACGCCGACGCAGTATCCCAGCCCGTGTCGATGCTCGCCGCGATCACATATCCGAGCGGGAGCAACGACGCGGCCACCACGATCACCGCCGCGGCGGCCAGAGGGAACGGCAGCCCCGGACGGGCGGTCGGGCGACGCGCCGTACCCGCGTCCCCCGGCCGCGCGCGGCCGATCAGTGCGAGATTCAGAGCAGACCGGCTTCCGTCATGAGGTCGGTGACCTGGGGGCTGTTGAGCTTCGCCGGGTCGACCGGCGGGGCCTGCAGGTCGGCGAGCGGCACCAACTTCGGGTTGGCGGGCACACCGCTGCCGACCGGGTACTCGAACGACGTCCCGGTCTGCAGGACTTCCTGGCCCTTCTGACCGGTGACGAACTTCAGGAACTGCTGCGCCGAATCCTGCTTGGTGCTCGACTTCAGGACACCGCCACCCGAGACGCTGACGAACGCGCCTGGGTCCTCGTTCTTGAAGTAGTGCAATGCCACGTTGTTGCTGTTCTCACCGGTCTTGGCCTGATCGCCGAACCAGTAGTAGTGGTAGATCACGCCACCCGGAATCTCCCCGGCGTTGACGGCCTTCATCACGGTTCCGTTGCCCTTGTAGGTGCGGACGTTGTCCTTCATCCCGGCCAGCCACTGCCGGGTGGCGTCCTCGCCCTTGAGCTCGAGCAGTGCACTGACGATGGCCTGGAAGTCGGCGCCCGACGGGGACGCGGCCCAGCGGTCCTTCCAGGCGGGATCCTGCAGGTCGAGCAGCGACTTCGGCAACTGATCCTCGGTCAGTTGGTCCTTGTTGTAGGCGAAGACGGTGGAGCGGGCCGCGATGCCGGTCCACTTGCCGCTCGACGGCCGGTACTGGGTCGGGACCTGGGCGAGGACGTCCTGGTTCACGTCGGCGAACAGTCCGGCGTTCTCCACCAGCGTCATCGCCGGGGAGTTCTCGGTGAGGAACACATCGGCCGGCGACTTGTCGCCCTCCGCGACCAATTGGTTGCCGAGTTCGGTGTCGCTGCCGTTGCGCAGTTCCACCTCGATGCCGGTCTCTGCGGTGAACGCGTCCGCCCATTCCTGGGTGAGCGACTCGTGCTGAGCGTTGTAGACGGTGATCGTGTTGGCGGCACCCGAATCGGCTCCGCTGCCGGAACCGGAATTCGAGCACCCCGATACCGTCAGCGCCGCGGCGGTAGCGAGCGCCACCCCCGACATCAGTCCGAACCGCATCCTCATCGTTCGACCGCCCGTCCTCGTTCGCAGCGGGACCGCTCCCGACTGTCTCCCGAAAATTCTGCCACCTGCAGGGTTGCCAACCCTAACCGGGTGGCGGGTGCGAATGAATCACCGAATCCGCCCACCGGCCCGATGGTGTCGAAGGCCCTGAAGGCGCAGACGATTCGACCCTTCCGCCCCGGGTGTGGTACGGCTGCGGACCTCGGTACGACACCCCAAGGGTTAGGTACGGCATGCCTTATATACTAGGCCGATGCCGAGCCCGTCCGACCGCGTCGAACGGACCGGCGTACCCCTCGCACGCCGGCTCGGCGGATACGGCGACGCCGTCGCGCTGATCACGGAGGACGGCACGGTCTCGTACCGTGACCTGGCCGGCAGGGTCGAGGGCGCGGCTCGGCGGTTGGGCGAGACCCGGCGTCTGATCCTGATCGCCGGCGCCCACAAGATCGATCTGCTCGTCACCTACCTCGCGGCCCTGTCGGCCGGACACCCGGTGCTGCTGGCACCGGGCGACAGACCCGACGGCCTCGACAGCCTGATCGCCGCGTACCGCCCGGACGTCGTGGTGCGCGGATGCGACAGTGCCGGACACGCGGTGCTCGAGGAGGTACGCGCGGGCTCGGCGCACCTGCTGCACCCCGACCTCGCACTGCTGCTGACCACCTCCGGGTCGACCGGATCCCCGAAACTGGTCCGCCTCTCGCACCGCAACGTCCAGGCCAACGCCGAGTCGATCGCGCGGTACCTCGACCTCGCGACAACCGATCGGGCCGCGACGACGCTGCCCATGCATTACTGCTACGGGCTGTCCGTCATCCACAGCCACCTGCTCCGCGGTGCGGGCGTCATCCTGACGCCGCGCCCGATCACCGACCCCCGGTTCTGGGAGCTGTTCCGGACCGCCCGCGGCACTTCCTTCGCGGGCGTGCCGTACACCTTCGATCTGCTCGACCGGACCGGATTCGATCGTGCCGAGCTGCCGGACCTGCGCTACATCACGCAAGCCGGAGGCCGGCTCGCTCCGGACCGGGTACGTGCCTACGCCGAGTTGGGCCGGCGGCGGGGCTGGAAGTTGTTCGTCATGTACGGGCAGACGGAGGCGACCGCCCGGATGGCGTACCTGCCACCGGAACTCGCCGCCCGCCACCCGGAGGCGATCGGCCGTCCGATTCCGGGTGGAACCTTCCGCCTCGATCCCGTCGCCGACGGCCCGGCCGGGACAGGCGAGCTGGTCTATGCGGGACCGAACGTGATGCTCGGCTACGCGCATTCCCCGGACGACCTCCAGCTCGGCGACACCCTCGGCGGCGAACTCCGCACCGGTGACCTCGCCCGGCAGCGCGACGACGGGCTGTACGAAGTGGTCGGCCGGCGCAGCCGCTTCGCCAAGATCTACGGCCTGCGGATCGATCTGCAGCAAGTCGAGTCGAGGCTCGCGGAGAAGGGGCTGCGGATCTGCTGTGTGCCCGGTGCGGACGAACTCGTCGTGGCCGTCGAGAACGGCGACGAGGCCGCCGCCCGCGAGGCCGCCGCGCGCGCCGCGGGTCTTCCGGTCGGTGCGGTCCGAGCGTGCGTCGTCGACGAACTGCCGCGCACGGCCACCGGCAAGCCCGACTTCCACGCCGTGCACGAACTCGCCCGCAGCCACGAGCCGGCGACGGTCATCCCGCCGAAGCCCGGTCCCGACACGGCCGCCCTGCGCGCGATGTATGCCGACATCCTGCACTGCCCGAACGTCACCGACGACAGCTCATTCGTCAGCTTGGGCGGCGACTCGCTCTCCTACGTGCGGATGTCCGTGCGGCTCGAGCAGATGATCGGCCACCTCCCCGAGGACTGGCACACCACACGTATCGGGGACTTCACGCCGCGCCGCCGACACCGGTGGCCGGCCGTGGAAACCAACGTTCTCCTCCGCGCGGTCGCGATAGTCCTGATCGTCGGGTCACACATCCACCTCTTCGCGGTCCTCGGCGGAGCGCACGTGCTCCTCGGCGTCGCGGGCTACAACTTCGCCCGGTTCCACCTCAGCGAGGCCGAACGAACCGAACGCATGCGCCGCACCCTGCGGAGTGTGGGCCGGATCGCCGTCCCGAGCATGGTGTTCATCGGGTGCGTCATCGCCGTGACCGGCGAATACCGTGTCACCAGCGCGTTCTTGCTCAACGGGATCCTCGGTCCGCCCGGATGGACCATCGAATGGCGGTACTGGTTCGTCGAGGCGATCGTGTACATCCTGCTCGCCGCCGGCGCCGTCCTCGCCATCCCGCTCGCCGACCGCGCCGAGAGGACGTACCCCTTCCCGTTCGCGATGGGACTCGTCACGCTCGGCCTCCTCACCCGCTACGCGGTGGTCCCCGTCGACGACGGCCTCAACCGCATCCTCACCGCATCGGTGGTCTTCTGGCTGTTCGCTCTCGGCTGGGCCGCCGCCAAGGCGACAACGGTACGCCGGCGCCTCTGCGTCACGGCGGCGATCGTGGCGACGGTCCCCGGCTTCTTCTTCGGCGACACGCAACGGGAACTCGTCGTCATCGGCGGACTGTGCCTGCTGGTGTGGGTGCGGTCCGTCCGCTGCCCGACGGCACTGATCCGGGTCGCCGGCGTCCTGGCGAGCGCGTCGCTCTACATCTACCTGACCCACTTCGAGGTGTACCTGCCGCTTCGCGAGAAGTACCCGTGGCCGGCGTTCGCCCTCTCACTCCTGGCCGGCGTCATCTACTGGCAGGCAGTGACGTTCACCGTCCGGTTGCTCGCGACTGTTTCGAGGACTCGAATGTCTCCGCGCCGAACGCCGAGAACGGCAGTCGCGCCAACTGCGTGTGGACCCGCACGATGCCGCCACAGCAGCGGTAATCAACTTGCTCGGCGGCGAGGAAGCCTGCCGCCGCGCGAAGCCCCGGAGATTGTTGCCGACGCCTCAATCGCCTGATTGATCTTCGCCAGGTAATCCTCGAGGACGAACGGGATGGTCAGGGGATTCGGCATCGAGACCGCATCGCTGACAATCGGATCCAAGCTGATCAACCCTCCCGATTCGACCACGTCGAGACCGGTGAACGTGGGCTGTGATTCCATCTCGCCGCGCGACTTCTCGTAATTGTCGAACAGCAGGTAGTCGCATTCGAGAAGGTCGTAGTTCTCGGCGGAGATCTCGAAGTTGAGTTTGCCGGCGAATCACTCCTTCAGTGCGGGCGGCGGGGTGAAGCACGGTCGGCGCGACAGCTCTGAGCTGTCGGTACAGCGGCTCGTCGATCGCGTTGTTGACTGCAATGATCAGATCGGGGCAGCGATCGTCTCGATGTCGAAGTCGGTGGTGGCGTTGGCCAGAGGCGTGGGTTCGGTTCCCTGGATGCTCGAGTCGGCCCACACACCGATGCCGGCGTCGGTCGATCCCTTCCAGACCGGGACCAGGACTGGGGTCAGTCCGAGTGATCGACACCAGAGATCGGCACCGTTCCAGATTCGCCGGAACTCTCCACACGCCAGTGATCTCACCGTGACGCTTCGGCCGCTGAGCATCATTTCTCGGGGTCAGGTGCGCCGAGGATGACAAGGAGGTCTTCGAGAAGCCGGTCGGCCTGGCCGTCACTCGTGTAGGTGATGCGGACCGCTTCCCACCCGTACGACGAGCGCTCGTCCGTGGCCGTGCCGGGGCGCCGGGGCAGCGAGCAAACGCGCTCAAGCCGGTCCGTCGGCTTTCCTGAGATCTGGATCGACCACCCGGTCTGCCCCCCGGCGAGTCGTATCCCGGAATGTCAAGTCTCGACCCGACGGGATACGGCCCGCACCCTCCACGTTAAACCACACCCGGGCCGACCTCAATGACCAGTTCGGGGGCGTTCAAGAGACTGCCCTTCACGGCACCATGGGCGTGGGCGTGTGGTTTGCTCGACCGTATGTCTCCGCAATCCCCGACCTCCGCCCGGGCAGCGCTGTTCGACGTCGACGGCACGCTGGTCGATACCAATTACCTGCATGTTCGGGCGTGGCAACGGGCGTTCCGGGAGATCGGTCACGACGTGGACGCGTGGCGGGTGCACCGCGCGATCGGCCTGGATTCGTCGCTTCTGCTGGAAGCGCTCCTCGGAGACGACGCGGACTCGCTCGGAGACCGCGCAAAGGATCTCCACAAGACGTATTACCTCGGCGCGCGGGACAGCATGCAACCGCTCGCCGGGGCCCGGGAGCTGATCCGAGAACTGCACGGCCGCGGTGTACAGGTCGTCCTCGCCACCTCGGCCCCCGAGGAGGAACTCGACGTATTGCGGGAGGTTCTGTCGGTCGACTCGTGCATCGCACACACAACCTCTGCCGCGGACGTCGATCACGCGAAACCGGATCCCGGAGTGATTCACGCAGCTATGGAGCGCTCGTCCACGTCCGGGGAGACTGCGGTGATGGTGGGCGACGCAGTGTGGGATGCCAAAGCGGCGTCCCGGGCCGGTGTCACGTTCATCGGCGTGCTCAGTGGCGGCATCTCCCGCGCCGAATTGGCGACAGCCGGCGCGGAAGCCGTGTTCGAGGACGCACAGGACCTACTGGACCACCTCGACTCCAGTCCCCTGGCGCGGTTGCTTGGCCTCTAACCTCGCGACGCCCACGCCTGCGCGATCTCGGGATATGCAGCGGCGATCTCGTCGACGCGGCCGTCGGTCGCGGTGTCGATTTCGGCTCGATAGCGCTGCGCTGTCACCAGCGGGCCCTCCGATCCCTCGGATCCGGGATCTCCGGCCGGCGCGTCCGCCTCCCACTCATGGATCACTTCGTCGAGGCGACGTGCGACGAATTCCTTCTTGCTCTCGGTCATCATCTATTCCTTTCCGTAACGCTCAACGGCCGACGATGTCGATGACTGTTTCCTCGTCCGAGCCCGGTCTCGAGTCGGTGTCGAGCAGCTGGAATCTGTGGCCGCTTCCTCGGCCGTCATCACATACAGGAGGCATTCCCCACCTCCGCCTCGAACGAAACAACTACGGCTCTACTCGTCGAGGTTGTACGACTCGCGTGCACGTGGCGACTCTGCCCGCTCGGTCTCTCGCACCCCTCACCAGCCCGAAGCTAAATCCGTTTCAGCCCTGCTTGATTCGAACCGCACTGGTGATCCGATCTGATCCCGGCATTGCCTCATCACCGAGTCCGCGCGAACAGTTCGCGTCGGCACCTCACAAATCGGCGATGGCCCGGGTTGTCACGACTGTGCGAGGGTTGGTGACACAGATGGCCGTCGAAATCAGAGACCGGAGGCATCGATGTTGCTCGATGGGATCAACCACGTTGCGTGGATCTCCAAGGACGCCGCCCGGTTGGGCCGGTTCTACGCCGAGGTATTCGATGCGGACGTCGGACCTACCCGTACCCACGGCGACGACGGCACGGAGACGATGACCAGCATCCGGATCGGCCCCCACACGGAGCTGAACATCTTCGTGATCGAAGGCAACACCGAAGCCGAGCGTCAGACCCCCATGTGGGGGCGGGGTCGCATCGACCACGTCGGCCTGCAGGCCGCCTCACAAGAAGCCTTCACTGCGATTCGGCAACGACTGATCGATACCGGGGCGAGCGATGGAACGATCAACGATTTCGGCGCGGTGCAGAGCATCTTCTTCCGAGATCCCGACGGTCTCGAAGGAGAAGTACTGGTCGCCAAATCGGTGACCTGAGTCCCTGAGCGGATGGGTACCGTCGGTGCGCTGGCGCGTCAGCTCGCGTGCGCGTGCGGATGCGGGGGAAGTTGGGCGAGGAGCTGCTCCCACTCCTCGAACCGGACGGCGTCGGGTGCGCGCCGCTGGGACGGCGATCCGGCAGCGAGGTCGACCAGCTTTCGGGCAGCACCGACCACGGTCAGGTGATGACGGCGGGATACGTCGAGAAGTTCGTCGAACGCCTGGGCGTCACTGCAGCGGCGGGCTGCGATCAGGATGCCCTTCGCGGTGGCGAGAAGTTCGCGACCATCAGGGCGTCGTCGGGGAATCAGGCGAGTCGGGGCGGGAACGGGGGTCAGCAGTGATTCGGCGGTGTCCTCGATCATGCGTTGTCCTTTGCTCTCGTGCATCGGCCGGGACTCGCCGGTGTGCCGGCAGACAATCCCGAGCCGACGTGAATGTGAGTCACGTCACTGTCGATGCCCGACCAGTTCTAGCACACCGGCACCGGCCCTGCCATCTACACAAACGTCCAGATACGGATTAACCGTTCGTCGCAACCTTGCCGCAGCGGTCTCAGTCGGTGGATCCACTGCTGGATCTCGCCGATCAGAAGTCCTCGTCGATGCACGCCAGACGGTCACCCGCCGTCCCGGCCTGGCCGGGTCCGGTCATCGTCCGTTGTGTGTGAAGCACCACGGATTTGGCCTCGTCGGCGCGGAACTCCCAGTCCACGGCCGTCGACGATTGAGCGTTGCCGCTCCGGTCGGTCGTGACGTCGAGCCAGATCTCGTTCCGAGGGTTCGCATAGGCAGGATCCGACGGCTGCGGTCCGCACCGCTGCTTGTGTACGTGCACACCGAAGTCGCGGTTGGGTGCCAAGCCGGTCGCGTGGAACGTGACCGTTGTGCGGCCGTCTCCCTTCTCGGATTCGACGTCCACCGACGAGCCCACCGGGACGGCCGCCTGATCGTAGGTGAACGCGTTGCCCTCGCCGACCTCGCCAGGAAGCTGAAACGCCCCTCCCTCCGTTCTGGGAAGCAACACACTGGTCGTTGCCTCGGTCGACGTCGGCGGGGTCTCGACGGTGGCCTGCTCGTCCGTCGAGGAATCGCCGCCGCATCCGGCGGCGACGAGAGCAATGACGGATATGCCTGACATCACGATCGCGCCTCGAGTGTTTATACCTTCGGCCATTATCCCGCCCCGGCGACGCCGAATCAGCGGCGAACCCACCGCGCCGGCGCCGCCGACCATGTGGGTGCTCCCACTCGTGTCCACGGTCATCGAACGCGCCTTCACCCTGGACGACGTCACCGGTGTGCTGTGGTCACCCGGAATCCGGTCCCCACGGTGCACCCCGGTATCGGCGTCCGGTCCCGTGCCGGACGCGGATACCACTCTCGCCGCATTCGCGAAGCGGACGATCGAGGGCGCAATGCGGCTATTCGTCGAGTGCTGCCATCTCTAGCGTGAGTCCCGTTCAACCAGTGAGTCAGGTAACAACGAGCCCATCGAGTGTCGCCCGACACACCGGCGAGGAGGGTGGTTGGGGACGGATTTCGCGGCGACAACCGTCGAGGCGAGCCGTCGAGCGATAGTCGAAACCACGGGCAACGTTGCAGTGCAATTCAATACAACTACATGTCGAATGCGAGATCGCCTCCACGTCGGCGACCTCTTCGAACCGAACGCTACGGAGTCCGGGCACCGAAACCGCAACATCTCACCCTGTGCCGACCTGCTCGCTGCCTTCCCTGAGTGAGTTCCCGAAACGCCACTACCACGAATGTGATTCGTCAAAACAGAAGGGCCGCACCCATGTCCATCCGAGAATCCATAGATCAAGCTCCCATGAGCAAATATCAGGTCATGGTCGTAGGGATCTGCCTCGTGATCGTCCTGTCGGAAGGCTATGACCTACTGTTGATGGCGTTCGCTGCCTCCGGTGTCGCACAGGAGTTCGCGCTCAACGGCTCCCAGACCGGATTGCTGCTCAGCAGTGCCCTGGTCGGTATGGCGTTGGGATCGGCGTTCATCGCCCCACTGGCCGACCGCACCGGGCGGCGACCGCTGACCCTTGCATGTCTGCTCCTGGTGACCGTAACGATGGCCTTGGCATCGCTCACCACGAGCTTCGCACAGCTCGGAGTGTGCCGGTTGCTGACCGGGCTCGGTATCGGCGGCCTGGTGGCGAGCCTGCCGGTCCTGACCGCCGAGTTCTCTCCCCGCCGCCGCCGGGGAACCATGATCGCCCTGTACACCACCGGGTTGCCGCTGGGCGGAGTGATCGGCGGTCTGGTCGCCGCGCTGCTCACCTCCACCTTCAGCTGGCGTGCCAGCTTCGTCGCAGGCGCCGTCCTGACGTTCCTGTTGCTCGTTCTCGTCTACGCACGAATGCCCGAATCGCTCGACTATCTGCTGGTGCGCCGTCCCGAGGGCGCACTCGAGGCGATCAACACCACCTTGCCGAAAATGGGACTGACCCCGATCGCCGAACTGCCGAAACCGGAACCGCAGGCCGAGCAGGGCATGAAGGCGGCGATCTTCAGTGGGCGCAACGGAATCCGCTCGCTGCTCCTCGGGTCCGCCTTCTTCATCATGATGGCGGCGTTCTATTTCGCGGCGAGCTGGACCCCCAAGCTCCTGCAGCAGAGCGGACTGTCCGCCCAGCAGGGCATCAGCGGTGGAATGCTGCTCAATTTCGGCGGGGCGGCGGCCACGGTGACCTTCAGCGTCCTTGCGATCGTGGTCACCAGCCGAACTCTGACCACCGCGGCGCTCGTCGGCGCGAGCGTGTCCTTCCTCGCGATGAGCACGGCGTTGGGGAGCCTCACCACCGCGCTCCTCGCGGCGGTCGCGGTCGGTGCGTTCGTCAACGCCAGCGCCACCGGCCTCTACGCACTCGCCCCGGACTGCTACCCAGCGTCCGTCCGCGCCACCGCCGTCGGCTGGGCGTCCGCGGTCGGCCGGCTCGGGGCCATCATCTCGCCCATTCTGGCCGGCGTCCTGATCGACCGATCCTGGACACCGTCGTCACTGTTCATCCTGTTCGCGATCCCGCTGCTGATCGGCGCCGTCCTCGTTGCAGCGATCAAAATGCCCGCACCGCAACAGGTATCCGTCATCAGCACGAGCCCTGAGGGAGTCCAGGCCTGAATTTCTGAGTAGCTGACAGTCGCTCGTCCGTCTCGGATCTACCGCGACGGACGAGCGAAACTCGGTCCTCACCCGAAGGTTTCAGGCAGGTTCGTGCTGGGTGAACCATGCCGAAGCGTTGGGAGGCGCGATGGATTCCATCAGTTTCAACGTGGTGGCGAGGTTCTTCTCCAGATGCTCGTGAAGCTGATCGCGGATCTGTTCGGGATCTCTGCTCTGGGCGGCGATCAACAGCGTGTTGTGGATGCGTTCTCGTTGCTCCACTGTCACGTGGGCGGCCTCGAACGGCTCGAATACGATCCGGATGTAGCGTTCGGCAGCGTCCCACAACGGCTCGAGTACTCGCAGGTCCCATTCGTTGGCCGCGGGACTGATCAACGCGGTGTGGAATCGTCGATGCAGCTCCCAGTGGGTGTCTTCCGACTTGGCGGAGAAGGTCTCCCGAACGAGCTCGCCGAGCTCATCGAGATCTTTGTCGGATCGCAGCGTCGCGGAGTGTGCAGCGAGTTCGGGTTCGAGTCGCAACCGGATACGGAAGATGTTTCGGAGATCGTCCGGATCGAGTGGAGCCACGACTGCACTGCGGGACGGGCTGAGGGTCACCAGACCTTGGGCTTCGAGTGTGCGCAGCGCCTCGCGTACAGGGACGTGGCTGACACCGAGTCGCTCGGTCAATGCCGGCACCGTAAATGGCTGCCCCGGCGAGAGTTCTCCGCTGAGAATGGCCCGCCGAATCTCGTGCAACACGAGATCGACAGCCGAGACCTTGCGGCTCACTACGGATCGCACGCTCGTCTTTGCGCTGGACACATGCCCTCCTTCCAGGAGGTTATATCTTAGCTCGAAGCCTTCCCCACGCCAGCCTGTTTAATATCTTGACAACTTATAAGTTAGATCATAGCGTGAGTGGGGTCACAAAAGATCGCCACGATGCGCTCGCGATCCGCTCTCCCGCAGACAGGTCGCCGCGCCGAGCACCGATCGGGCCGGTGCCAATTCCTTCGTCCGTCAGCCAAGCCGCTGACCACTACGAATCATCCTGAGAGGACTTTGCATGACTGAGTCAGCACCCGAGGACTGCCAGGGCACCGACATAGATCCGTTTTCGGACGAGTTCCTGACCGACCCGTTTCCATTTCTCGCGGAACTCCGCGAGCTCGGGGACGTCTTCTATCTGCGTAAATACCAGGCCTGGGGGGTCGCCCGGCACACCCAGGTCACAGCCGTGCTGCAGAACCCGGACGTCTTCTCGAATGCGGCGGGCGTCGGTTACTCGAACTTGAAGAAGGAAGAGCCGTGGCGGGCGCCGAGCATCATCCTCGAAGTCGATCCGCCGGTTCACACCACAACGCGCGGAATTCTGACACGCATCCTCTCGCCCCGCGCCCTCCGTGAACTTCGGGAACGGTTCGCCGCCGAGGCCTCAGTTCTCGCCGATCGGCTGGTCGAAGCCGAAACCTTCGACGCGGTCACCGATCTCGCCCAGGCGTACATTCTCAAGGTTTTCCCCGACTCCCTGGGATTACCACCGAACAATCGCGAAAATCTGCTCACGTACGGCGGGATCACGTTCGACTCGCTCGGTCCGCGTAACCCTCGTTTCGAGGCGGCTATGAACCGTGCCGAACAGATCCGTGAATGGGTGGGCGAGAACTGCGCACGACGAGCCCTGGCGCCCGGGGGCTTCGGCGCCAAGATCTTCAAGGCCGCGGACACAGGTGAGGTGACTGAGGACGAGGCCGCACTGTTGGTCCGCTCCTTTCTGACCGCCGGTGTCGACACCACGGTCAGCGCACTCGGGTTCGCGATCCGTAGATTCGCCGAGCACCCCGATCAGTGGGACATGTTGCGGCAGGACCCTTCGCTCGCTCGATCTGCCTTCGACGAGGTCGTCCGCATCGACTCACCGGTCACCGGCTTCTTCCGTACCACCACGAAGGAAACGGTGCTGGGCACCAGTACCATTCCAGCAGAGCAAAAGGTGATGGTGCTCTTCTCCGGCGCCAACCGCGACCCCGATCGGTGGGACGAGCCGGACCGGTTCGACATCACCCGTCGAACCGCGGGTCACACCGGATTCGGCGCCGGAATCCACGGCTGTGCGGGGCAGATGGTCGCCCGTTTGGAAACTGAGGCGCTGCTGACCGAGTTGGCGCAGCGGGTCTCGCACTGGGAACTGGCCGGACCGCCCGCCGTCGCCCTCAACAACACCCTGCGGGCGCTCGAGAGTTTGCCCGTCCGTGCGCATCAGGATGCAGCGCACCGAGCAGCCCCGGCTTCCGTCTGACATCTCGTTGCCATCGACTTCCAGAATCATCCATCCGAAGGTAGAACAGTCATGCCGAAAGTAACGTTCCTCCACAACGACGGCACCGACGATGTCGTCGACGCCTCCCCCGGGACCACCCTGATGCAGACCGCCATGTTAGGTGACGTGGCCGGCATCGTCGCCGAATGTGGTGGTTCGATGATGTGCGCCACCTGCCATGTCTACGTCCACGAAGACTGGATGCAGAGAGTCGGCGAGCGTGGCGAGATGGAGGAGGAAATGCTCGAATCCACCTCGGAGCCATCTCGGCCGACGAGTCGGCTGTCTTGCCAGATCACCGTGTCCGAAGACCTGGACGGCCTGATCGTCGAGACACCGCGAACCCAGCTGTGAACGCACCGCGCATCGTCATCGCGGGCGCCGGGACGGCAGGGCACCACCTCGCGGCCGCCCTACGGGAGTCCGGATTCGACGGGGCCGTGTCCCTGATCGGTGACGAACCCCATCTGCCGTATAACCGCCCACCACTGTCCAAGGACTATCTAGTGGGCACAGCGCATCCGGACAGTCTGAGCCTGCGCGCGCCTGCGTTTTACACCGAGCACAAGGTCGCCACCCACCTCGGTGTCCCGGTCAAGCAGATCGATCGGACCACCCACCGAGTCGTCCTCGCCGACGACCGGGCCCTCGACTACGACCATCTCGTCCTGGCGCTGGGTGCATCCCCCCGGCCCATCGACATACCAGGGCGGGACCTCGGAGGGGTGGTGGAGCTGCGCACCCGCGCCGACGCCGAAGCGCTCCGCAAATACCTACGCGAAGGCTGCCGGGTGGTAGTCGTCGGCGGTGGATTCATCGGACTCGAGGTCGCAGCCGCCGCCCGCAAACGCGGCGCCGACGTCACGGTGCTCGAGGCGATGCCCACTCTGATGAGCCGGGCCCTGTCCGCCACCGCCGCAGCGTATCTCGCCGAGTTGCATACCGCGCAGGGCGTTCGGGTGATCTGCTCCACTGCGGTGTCCGCACTGGAAGGCAGCGCAGGACGCGTTCACGCCGTCACCACCTCGGGTGGGCAGCGCCTCGCCGCCGATGTCGTCGTCCTCGGCATCGGCGTCGTGCCGAACGTCGCGCCTGCGGCGGCGGCCGGCCTCGACGTCGCCAACGGCATCGTCGTCGACGAATATCTGACCACCAGCGACCCGAGGATTTCCGCAGTCGGGGACTGCGCAAACTTCCCCGTGCCCTGCGGTGACCGAATCCGCCTCGAATCAATACAGAACGCGGTCGATCAGGCACGCTACGTGGCCCGACGGATCTACGGGCACACCGGGACATACAGTGCGGTGCCCTACTTCTGGAGCGATCAGTTCGGCATGAAACTGCAAATCGTGGGCCGTGCTGCACGCTCTGATCGCGCCGTCATCCGAGGCACCGCTACGAAGTTCTCCATCTTCCGCTTTCACGGCGACGAGCTTGCCGCAGTGGAATCGATCAATGACCCGATGACGCATCTGACCGTGCGCAAGATTCTCGGCGCGGGCGGCACCCTCACCCCCGACCAGGCAGACGACACTGTTGATCTGCGTGCACTGGCACGCAGCCTCGCGGGCTGACCGTCCCGCGCCACCCCAACCGGGGCGCATCCAAGTGCAACCACCTCACTTTGCCGAAGGAGTCCAGCCATGAACGACAACAGCGATGACGTCACACAGGTGACCCAGATCGTCCTCCGGGAACGGCAAGCGCGTGACCGCGGGTGGTGGGACCGAATGAGCGAGTGCATACACCCCGACGCGCACATCCGGCTCAGTTGGTTTCGGGGCACCGGCGCGCAATTCGTTGTCGAATCGCAGAAGATGAGCAGCCGAGGCCAGAAGGCCACGCACCGGCTGTCCCCGCCCGTCGTCGCCGTGCACGGGGAGCGGGCCGTTGTCGAGATCTCGGCCGCAATCGAATTCCGGGACGTCATCGGAGGAGTCGAGGCGGACCTCACCTCGTTCACCCGACTGATCTACCGACTCGAAAAGACGTCCGGAACCTGGCAGATCGTGTCCCTGGATCCGATCTACGAACGTGACAGCCTCGTTCCGACCGTGCCCGGGGAGATTCCACAGATCGACCGGGCCGCGCTCGCGGCGGTCCGCGCGCCGTATCGGTTCCTCGGCTACTACCTCGTCCAGAGTGGTTACGACATCACCGACGACCTGTACGGTGACGATCAGCCGGCCGAGGTCGAGGACCTCTACCGCTCCAGTTTCGCCTGGGCAGCAGAGAGCCCGGCCATCACAGGGTAGCCACCCGGTTGGCCTGCACCGCGTCCGGAGAGAAAATGGTTGCTGCCGAGCACGATCAGCGTGGCGCAAAGTCCCTTGCAACCCGGAGCAGGGCGTCGGTCCCGCCGGGCTCGCCGACACTGATCCGTACACCCTCACCGGCGAAGGGCCGCACCATCACTCCCGCCACCTCGCACGCGGCGGCGAACGTATCGCTGCGTTCACCGAGGCGAAGCCAGAGATAGTTCGCGTGACTGTCCGGCACGCTCCAGCCCTGAGCCAGCAACGCCTCACGCATCCGAGATCGCTCGGCGACAAGCCGCGCCACCCTTTCGACAAGTTCGTCCTCCCGCTGCAGTGAGGCGAGAGCGGCGCTTTGAGCGATGGTGGACACCCCGAATGAGACGGCGGTCTTGCGAAGTGCGGCGGCAACCGGCTCCTGCGCGACCGCGTAGCCGATGCGCAACCCGGCCAAACCGTATGCCTTGGAGAAGGTGCGGAGGGCAACCACGTTCGGCCGGGTTCGATACATGTCCAGTGCGTTGACAGCGTCGGGATCGCGGACGAACTCGACGTACGCCTCGTCGATCACCACCAGCACCCGCTCCGGTATCCGGTCCAGAAATCGCGCCACGTCCGTCCGGTGCAGCGCGCGACCGGTCGGGTTGTTCGGGGTACACAGAAAGATCAGCCGCGTGCGGTCGGTGACCGCGTCGGCCATTGCGTCGAGGTCGTGAGCCTCGTCCTCGGTGAGTGGCATCTGGATCGAGCGGGCGCCACTGATCCCGGCGACTATCGGGTACGACTCGAACGAACGCCAGGCGTAAATGATCTCGTCCCCCGGCTCGGCACTGATCTGCACCAGTTGCTGGATCAGGCCGATGGAACCAGTTCCGAAGGCGATGTGATCCGTCGGGACGTCCAAGTGCTCGGCGAGAGCACGGGTCAGAACGGCGCAGGTCAGATCCGGGTACCGGTTGAGCTGCCCGGCGGCGGCGACTGCCGCATCCAACACACCCGGTAGGGGCGGATAGGGGTTCTCATTCGAGGACAGCTTCCAGCTCGTCCGGTCGCCCGCCGGGGCGGCTCTGCCGGGTGTGTACTCGGGGATCCCCGCGAGCACGGAGCGCAGGCGCGGGCCGACCCGGCCGGCATCGCGCGCGGGGATCAGTCCAGCCCGGCGCCCAGAGCCCTGTGCCTCGGCTGATTCGTCAGCGCTCGACTGACCGTTCATCTCTCGTCTTTCGCAAAATGTCGCAAGCCCTGATGCCCGCGGTGGCCATCAGTGGCGGCGCTCATTGCAGCACTGCCGCATCGTATCCCGACTCCAATCGCTGCCGGACGGTGGTGAGATAGCGGGCGGCGTCGGCGCCGTCGACGATGCGGTGGTCGTAGGACAGCGACAGGTATGCCATCGACCGGACTTCGATCTGTAGTGCTCCGCCCTCGCCGCGGGTGGGGACGAGGCGTTCGACGACAGTCCCGATGCCGAGGATGGCGGATTGTGGTTGGTTGATGATAGGGGTGTCGAACAGTGCGCCGCGGCTGCCGGTGTTGGTGATGGTGAACGTGCCACCGGTGAGATCGTCCGGGCTGATCATTCCGGTTCGAACAGTGTCGGCGCTGGAGGCTATGGCTCGGGCGAGCGTGGCGATGTCGTGTGCGTGGGCGTCGCGGATCACCGGCACCATCAGTCCCTTGTCGCTGTCGACTGCCATTCCCAGATGCACAGCGGCGTGATAGGTCACCTCGGTGCAATCCGGGTTCACCGAGGCGTTGAGGATCGGATGCTCGTCGAGCGCCGCGACCGCCGCCGCGACGAAGAATGGCAGGAACGACAGCTTCACCCCGGTACGGCTGTGGAACTCGTCCTTGTGGGCGGTGCGCAGTCGGGCAATCTCGGTGACATCGACCTCGACCACGGTTGTGAGTTGCGCTGAGGTCTGCAGAGATTCGAGCATGCGACGTGCGATGGTCTGCCGGATCCGTGGCAACTTCTCGATGTGATCGGCAGGGGCAGGGCGCGACGCGGTCGCCGCCGATGGCACCACCGGCGGCGCGATCGCGGCGGGTGTCGAGACGTCCGGTGCGGACGCGGGTGTGGACGGGGTGGGTTGCGGGGGTGGCGGAGCGGTATCAGCGGCGCCGATCAGTGCGAGCGCGCCGCCGACGTCGACGACCTCGTCTTCGGCGGCGAGCAGTTCGACGACGATGCCGTCGGAGGGGGACGGTATTTCGGTGTCGACCTTGTCGGTGGCGACCTCGAGCAGCGGCTCGCCCGCCTCGACTCGGTCCCCTCGGGCTTTGAGCCAGCGGGTGATCGTGGCTTCGGTGACGTTCTCGCCGAGCGACGGCAACACGACGGTGGTCGCGGCGATCTGATTCGTGGTCATTCGTGTTATCTCTCTGGGTCAGTCGGCGAGGTCGAGTGCGGCGCGGACGATGCTGTCGGTGTCGATGCCGTGGTACCGGTACACGTCGTCGAGGGACCCGACCTGCCCGAACCTGCTGACCCCGAGCGCCGCACCGCGGACGTGGTTGATGCCGGTCAGGAACGCGAGGGTGTGCGGGTGCCCGTCCAGAACGGTCACCATCGGCGCCGCCCGCTCCGCCGGGAACACCTGATCGAGGATCCAGGACGGACCGTCCGCCAGGCCGCGGCGGGCCTGCACCGCCTCGAACAACAGTCCGGGGCTGGTGACGCACACGACGTCCGCGGCGATACCCTGCTCCGCCAACCGGTCCGCGGCCGCCAGGGTCTCGGGCATCATCGCCCCCATCCCCACCACCGTCACCGCCGGGCTGTCCGCGTGCCGCAACGTGTACGCCCCGGCGACCACCTGCCGGCGCCGACGCTCCCGCGCCGCCGGATCCGACGGCACATTCGCGAGGGTTTGATCGACCGGGCGGGTCGAGAGCCGCAGATACGACGACGACCCGTCCGGGCGACCCAACCGGGAAATGCTGTCCAGCAGGGCCCACTCGGTGTCGACCGCGAACGCGGGTTCGAAACTCACACACCCGGGCTGCTCCAGCCCGATCGACGGGGTCTTGATCGACTGATGCGCCCCACCCTCCGCGGCCAGCGTCACCCCGGACGGGGTGCCGACCAGAATGGACTGCCCGCCCGCATAGATCCCGTACGACCACGGTTCCAGCGCCCGCTCGACGAACGGGTCGTACATCACCCCGATCGGGAACAGCGGCTGACCCCACCGACTCCAGGTGGCCCCGAGTTCGCCCATCAACCCGACCAGGTTCGTCTCCGCGATCCCCAGTTCCATGTGCTGCCCGGTGGGCTTCTCCCGCCAGTGCATGATCGTCTCGGCGTCGTCGTCGAACCAGTTGCGGCGCTCGTGCGGTGACCACACCCCGACCTTGTTCAACCAGCCAGCCAGGTTGGTGGTCGAGCTGACATCGGGGGACACGGTGACGACGCGTTTGGCGGCGTCCGGGGCCTGCCGGGACAGGTCCAGCAGCGCCCGGCCCAACGCGGCCTGGGTGGTGGACGTCCCGGACGGGGTGCGCCCGATGTCGGCGGGCACGGCGGGTGGGGTGGCCGGTTCGACCGGGTCACGCCGCAGCCACTCGGCGGAGGCGGCACAGACACGACCGGCGGTGCTATCGGCATCGAACCGCGCCCACGGATGATTCGGGTCCATCCCCAACTCCGCCGCCAACTGCTGATACTGCTCCACCGTGAGCAGCGAGGAGTGGTTCTGCGGGTGCCCCTGCGTCGGCAGGCCGCGGCCCTTGATGGTGTAGGCGATGATCACCGTCGGGCGGGTGTCGTCGATCTGCGCATACGCCGCCCGCAGCGCGTCCAGGTCGTGACCGCCCAGGTTACGGATCGCCGCCAGCAACGTCTCGTCGTCCAACCCGGCGATCAGGGCCGCGATCGCCGCCGCATCGGGCCCGTCGCCGGGCAACCGGTCCCGGACCTGGGCGGCGGTACAGCGCAGCAGCCGCTGATACTCGGGGTTGGGCATGTCCAGGATCCGGGTGCGCAGCGCCGGTCCGCCCGCGCGGGTGAACAGCGACTCGAGCAGGGTCCCGAACTTCACCGTCAGCACCTGCCACCCGGCCGCGGAGAACATCGACTCGAGGCGGCCGGCGGCGATGTTCGGCACCACCCGGTCCAGGGACTGCCGGTTCAGGTCGACGATCCACACGATCTCCCCGAGTTCGGCGACCGAGTGATCGAGGATCGCCTCCCACACCGCGCCCTCGTCCAACTCCGCGTCCCCCACCAGGGAGTACTGCCGGCCCGTCCCCGCCGAACCGATCTGGGTGTTCACGTACCGGCGGGCGATCGCACCCCAGATCGGGGCCGTCGCCCCGATGCCGACCGACCCGGTCGAATAGTCCACCGGATCCGGGTCCTTGATCCGGGACGGGTACGACTGCAACCCACCGAATTCACGCAGCGTCGTCAGGTACTTCTCGTCCAGCTCACCGAGCAGGTAGTTGATGCCGTGCAGCACCGGGGACGCGTGCGGTTTCACCGACACCCGATCCCCCGGGCGCAGCTGCTCGAACCACAGCGACGTCATGATCGACACCATCGACGCACACGACGCCTGATGCCCACCCACCTTCAGGCCCGACGGGTTCGGGCGAACCCGGTTGGCGTGGTGGATCATCGCCGTCGAGAGCCAGAGCACGCGCTGCTCGATCTCACGGAGCGTTTCCGAGTTGTCACCGGCGGTCGGGGCGTGCGTATCGGCGGACGAAGTCGTCGCGGTCATGGGTCACTTCCTGGCTGAAGATCGGTGGGGCTGTGGGTGTGTATCGATATTCTTTGGGCGGTAGAAGGTTTCAGCGTGGTGCGGTCTACTCGACGCCTTGTTATCCAGATCACGCTAGAGGTTTACGGTAGGGGCGGCCCCCTGCCGCGACTAGCCGGTTTGCGTTACGAGCCGTCCACTAGACGAACTGTGTCCACCATTCGATCGTTGTCTGAGGGTTACGTCGAGAACCCACAAGCGGCCGGTGATTCCGCGGGTGCCCAGGTCGTGAGCGAGGCGGAGAGGTGGTCACCGTCGGCAGAACGAGATCCGTGTGCAGATCTCCGCAACAGTCGACCACCGGCAGACATTTCCCGCAATACCGACCGCAGAAGTTCAGCATTCTGCCCACGATCAAGCGCCTCGATGCCACGATCACGCGCAGATTGCTGAAACCGATTGGCGCCGATTGCCGTCAGGCGACGTTCGTGATTCACTCGACACCCGTGCTCACCCATCCGCGAGCACTTCACCTTCCTTGCGCACCATCCTCCGATCCCGAGGATGTCCGGCAGGCCGCGAAGCCAGAAATCTGCTCCTTCGCCAGGCTGTGCCGATTCGACAGCCGAACCAGATCCAGAGGACATTCCCGTGAGTGCACCCACCCGACTCCGTGAGGAACAGCAAACCCACGCCGAGATCCGACAACTGCCCGAACGCGTCACCGGAGCGCAGGCCGTCGTGCGGTCCCTCGAAGAACTCGACGTCGACTGCGTGTTCGGCATTCCCGGCGGCGCGATCCTGCCCGTCTACGACCCCCTGCTGGAATCGACCCGCGCGCGGCATGTGCTGGTCCGCCACGAGCAGGGCGCAGGGCACGCCGCCACCGGTTACGCCCAAGCCACCGGCAAGGTCGGCGTCTGCATGGCCACCTCCGGCCCCGGCGCCACCAACCTCGTGACCCCGCTCGCCGACGCGCAGATGGACTCCGTCCCTGTCGTCGCGATTACCGGGCAGGTCGGCCGCGGGCTCATCGGCACCGACGCCTTCCAGGAAGCCGACATCTGCGGCATCACCATGCCGATCACCAAACACAACTTCCTGGTCACCGACCCCGCGGACATTCCCCGAACCATCGCCGAGGCCTTCCACATCGCGTCGAGCGGTCGGCCCGGCGCGGTGCTCGTCGACATCCCCAAGGACGTTCTGCAAGCGCAGACCACATTCTCGTGGCCACCGGAGCAGCGTCTGCCCGGCTACCGCCCTACCACTACACCGCACAGCAAGCAGATCCGCGCCGCCGCCGCGCTGATCAACTCCGCGACCGCCCCGGTGCTCTACGTCGGCGGCGGCGTGATCAAGGCCGGTGCCGCAACCGAATTGCGTGAACTCGCCGAACTCACCGGCATTCCCGTCGTCACCACACTGATGGCGCTCGGTGCCTTCCCCGACAGCCATCGGTTGCACTACGGCATGCCGGGCATGCACGGCACCGTGGCCGCCGTCGCCGCGTTGCAGCGCAGCGACCTGCTGATCACCCTCGGCGCACGGTTCGACGACCGCGTCACCGGGCACGCCGCGTCCTTCGCCCCGAACGCGCGGGTCATTCACGCCGACATCGACCCCGCCGAGATCGGCAAGAACCGGGAGGTGGATATCCCCATCGTCGGTGACTGCAAGAAGATCGTCCGCGCACTCATCGACGCCCTCCGTCTCGAACCCGACGCCGCCCCGGATCTCGACGGGTGGCGGGCATCGCTGGACGAAGTGCGACGCACGTATCCGGTGAGCTACGACCGCCCGGCCGACGGGATGCTCTCACCGCAACTGGTCATCGAGGCTGTCGGGAAGGCGGCGGGCCCCGACGCTATCTACGTCTCGGGTGTCGGCCAGCACCAGATGTGGGCAGCGCATTTCATCGGCTTCGACAAGCCACGGACCTGGCTGAATTCCGGTGGCCTCGGCACGATGGGATATGCCGTCCCTGCCGCGCTCGGCGCGAAAATCGCTGCACCCGAACGCGAAGTGTGGGCGATCGACGGCGACGGCTGCTTCCAGATGACCAACCAGGAACTCGCCACCGCCGCGATCGAAGGCGTTCCGATCAAGGTGGCCGTCATCAACAACGGCAACCTCGGCATGGTCAAGCAACTCCAGGCCATCCACTACGACGGACGGTACTCCAGCATCGACCTCGCCACCCACTCACGTCGGATACCCGACTTCGTCAAACTCGCCGACGCCCTCGGCTGCGTCGCCCTGCGCTGCGAACGGGAGGACGACGTCGACACCGTCATCGCGCAGGCACGGGCGATCACCGACCGACCGGTGGTGATCGACTTCGTCGTCAGCGACGACGCCCTCGTCTGGCCGATGATCGCTGCCGGCGCGAGCAACGACGAGATCATGGCCGCCAAAGACATCCGCCCCCTCTTCGACGACGAAGATGCAGCGGAATACGTTCCGCTGCAGGCACCCGCCGCGACGGAGGAGTGAATTCCGCCCGACTGCAACGCAGTTTCGCCCTGGGCCTAGCGCCCAGGGCGAACCTGCGTGTGCGGGTGCCGGTTACCGGTGGTCGGCGACGAACCTCTGGTGCAGCTGGCCGATTCCGTCGATCCAACTGGTCAGCTGCTCACCCGGCTGCAGGAAGCGCGGCGGCTTCTGCCCGACACCCACCCCGGCGGGAGTGCCGGTGAAGATGACGTCTCCGGGGTAGAGGGTCACGGTTTCCGACAGGGCGGCGATCACCGACGGCACCGGGAAGATCAGATCGCTGGTGCGGCTCTTCTGGACCTCCTCGCCGTCGATGGCACAACCCAGTTCCAGGTCGTCGGGGTTGGCGAACTCGTCGGGGGTCACCAGCCACGGCCCCTGCGGGGAGAAACCGGCAAAGGACTTCCCCAGACCGAACTGGGCTGCCGGGCCACGCAGCTGCGAGATGCGTTCGGAGATGTCCTGTCCCACCGTCAGACCCGCCACGTGCGACCAGGCGTCGGCGACGGCGACGTGCCTCGTCTCGCGGCCGATGACGACGACCAACTCCACCTCCCAGTCGACATTGCCCCCGGCCGGGATGCTCACCTCACTGTCGGGCCCGGAGAAGCTGGAGACGTACTTCGTGAACACCGGTGGCAGCGCCGTGGGTGAGTCGAATCCGGACTCGGCCGCATGATCGTGGTAGTTCAGGCCGATGGCGAACACCTGCCGTGGAGCGGGGGACGGCGCCCCGAGCCTGCTCCGGTCGATCGCGACCCCATCCCGGGCGAGGGTGGACAGATCCTCGCCCGCCGCCCACGCGACGACCTCGTCCCACACCGGGTAGACGTCGGCGAGTGCGGGACCGAATCGGCCCCGTGACGCGTTGGCCAGGTCCACCGCCCGTTCGGCTCCGGCCTCGCCGGCCACCAGAGCGGCACGATCGTCGATATTGGCTAACCGCATGAAATCCTCAATTTCGTCGTGGTACTGCCCGAGGCGGATGACAATGCCTCGAACAGTGGGCTATAAAGTGTGACCCAGGTCATGGCCGTCTCGAACCTATGCGGAGACATATCCGTGGATCTATCCGATACGCGCACCGGAACGTCCGGCTCGCGAAGTATCCCCACTGCAACGGTGGTCCCCAGCACAACCGGCCTCGTATCATGGGCCGAGAACAGCAGAAAGCAAGGATCAACCATGGTCGATGTGCCGGCGTCAGCCTTCACCGACGAGACCGCCCGGTCTCGTAGTGGGATCTTCTGCGCCACCGATGATTTCGACGTGTACCGAGCCAGCATCAATGATGCCTATTATCCGGCCCGGCTCGAGATCCTCGGTGGGACTCAGCAGTTGTCGGATGCGCGGATGCTGGCGGTACGCCTGACCCACATGACCGTCGGCATCGTCCGCTTCGGCGCCGATGTCCTGATCGATCCGGGCGATGTCTGCGGCTATCACATCGACCTTCCGCTGTCGGGTTCCCTCGATACCAGCTGCGGTCCGCAGAAAGTGATCGCCACTCCGCAGCGGGCGGCGGTGTATACCCCCGGCGAGCACACCTTCCTGTCCCGCTGGGCTGCCGACAACACCCAGGTCAGCATCAAGATCGATCGGGCCGCGCTCGAACAGGAACTCGGGCGGATCCTCGGCCGACCGGTGAACGGGCGGGTGCGCTTCGACATCGGTTTCGACCTGACCACCCCCGCCGGCCGGCGGTGGGCGTCGACGCTGCAGATCCTGCTCGACACGATCGCCGACCCCGGTCCGGTGCCCGATCCCGCCCTGATCGCGCAGGTCGGCCACCTGGAACGTGCCCTGATCAGCGGGTTGCTGGCCAATCAGGGGCACTCGATGAGCGAAGCGATCCTCAGCAGCGGCGAGGAGTCCGACAATCCGGCAGCGGTGCGCAAGGTCCTCGACCTGCTTCAGGCGGCACCCGGGGCCCAGCACACTGTCCCCGATCTGGCCGAGGCCGCCGGGGTCGGCGTGCGGCAACTGCAAAAACTGTTCCTCGATCGGTTCGAGATGAGCCCGTCGGAGTATGTGCGCAATCTGCGGCTGGACGGGGTGCGGGCCGATCTACTCGAACGCGACCCCGACTGCACGGTGAGTGAGGTCGCTTTCCGGTGGGGGTTCAACCACCTCGGCCGGTTCGCGCAGTATTACGAGCAGAAATTCGGCGAAACTCCTTCGCGAACCCTCGGCACCCGCCAGAGCTGACGACGGCGTCGTTGCCCTGTCGGCGACGCTCTCTGCACCGGTTCGCCTACTGGACGAACGGTAGCGCAAACCGGATATTCAGGCCCCTGCGCCGGCTCTAACGTGAATCTCAACCGGAAGTGAGCCAGGTAACAGGAAACGAAGAGGCAGTCTCAGGTCACCGATCGCCCCCGAAGGGGTCTCGGCCCCGGGGATGCGCGTGAACTCGTTGCCGGACAAGCTCACCCGATTCACCCACGTAGTCAACGGTGCTTTGCGCACCCCTCCACAGGAGAGTGAACCGCCATGTCGGCAACCCCGAAATTCGCGCATGTCGTCTTCCAGACCGCCCAGCCCACCGAAATGCGGGACTTCTACTGCGCCGTCCTCGACGGCCACGTCGTCTATCAGGACAAGGCGTTGTGCTTCATCACCTTCGACGAGGAACATCACCGTGTCGCCCTCCTGACCCCGCCCATGCCGCTCGAACGCAAGAGCCCGATCACCGCGGCCGCGCATCACGTCGCCTACACCTTCGACCACCTCGACGACCTCCTCGACCGCTATGAGCTGCTCCGTGAGAAGGGCGTGTTGCCCGCCGTATCCATCGCACACGGGGTGACCACCTCGCTGTACTACCAGGACCCGGACGGCAACTTCGTCGAGATGCAGATCGACAACTTCGCCGAACCCGAGCAGGCCACCGAGTACATGCACGGTCCCGAATACGCCGGCGACTCCGTCGGGCCCGCGTTCGACCCCGACGCGATGCTGGTTGCCCGCCGCAGCGGTGCCTCCGTCGACGAGCTCACCAACCGTGCCTGGGCGCTGAAGGCCGATCTGCCCGACCCGATGACCGTCCTCGTCGGCGCCCACTGACCTGACCCACCCACGACCCGGGGAGGCCCATCATGACCACCACCTCCGATATCGCGCCCACCACCGAGTCCGGCATCGATCCGAAGCGTTTCCGGGATCTGATGGCCCGGGTCTGCGCGCCGGTGACGATCGTGACCACCACCGACGGCGATGGCCCGCACGGGGCGACGGCGAGTTCGTTCGCAGCCCTGTCCCAGGATCCGCCGCTGATCACCGTGGCCTTCGACCGCCGGTCGGCGCTGCTGGCCCGGATCGTGGCCGCGGGCCGGTTCGGGGTCAACCTGCTCCACCACGGGCAGGAGGACCTCGCGATGCGTTTCGCCAGCCGCGGAACGGGCGGCGAACGATTCACCGGAACGGCCTGGCGCACCGACACCGGACTTCCTCGCCTGGACGATGCCGCCGGCTGGGTGACCTGCGAGCTGTACGACACCGTCGAGGGCGGCGACCACCTACTCCTGATCGGGCTGGTCACCAAGGCCTGCAACGTCGAACGGCCGCCACTGGTCTACGCCAATCGCACCTTCGGCACCCACTCCCGGTTCACCGAACGCCCCCGCCGCCCGATCATCGACCACATCACCGCCTGCACCCCGGACTGACGCCTCGCTCGGTCCGGCAAGGCCGCCCTCCCCCGTCCCTGAACTTCGAAGGAATTTCCGATGACTACCGTTACCGACGCCCCGCACACCACCGTCCCCAGTGCCGACGAGATCGTCGGCCGCGTCCGCGATCTGCAGCCGATGCTGGCGAAGAACTCCGCGCAAGGAGAAGCGGACCGCCGCGTCGTCGAGGAGTCGATCACCGCCCTCACCGACGCCGGTGCCTTCAAGATCGCCCAGCCCCGCCGCTACGGCGGTTACGAAACCTCGATGCGCACCATGCTCGACGTGTCCGCCGCAGTCGGCGAGGCCGACGGCGGCACCGCGTGGGTGGTCACCCTCTGCAACGTCTGCGCCTGGCTGACCGGCCTGTTCCCCGAACAGGCACAGGACGACGTCTGGGCCGACACGCCTGATGCGAAGGTGTCCGGAGTGCTCTCCCCGACCTCGGAGGCAGTCAAGGTCGACGGCGGCTTCAAGGTGACCGGCCGCTGGTACTACAACTCCGGCTCCTGGCACGCGAGCTGGGCGGTCCTGGGCATCCCGATCACCAACGCGGACGGCGAGGTGATCGACCAGGGACTGGCCCTGATCCCCCGCACGGATCTCGGTTTCGAGGAAACCTGGTTCGTCGCCGGTATGAAATCCTCCGGGTCGAACTGCCTGATCGCCGACGACGTATTCGTCCCCGATCACCGCATCATTCCCGTCCCCGCCGCGATCGGCGGGAACTACGCCACCGAGCACACCGACGAGATCCTGTACCGGTCGGCGTTCGTTCCGCTGCTCTCGCTCGTGCTCGCCGGACCGCAGCTCGGCATGGGACGCAAGGCACTCGAACTGGTCACGGCCAAAGCCGACACGAAGGCCATTTCCTACACCTTCTACACCGCCCAGTCGGACTCGGTGGCCTTCCAGCTCCAGATCGCCGAGGCCGCGATGCTCGTCGATACGGCCCACCTGCACGCCTACCGGGCCGCCGACGACATCGACACCGCCGCCGCAAGCGGCGTCTACCCCGACGTGATCGCCCGCAGCCGTGTCCGCGCCGACACCGGCTGGGTCCTCGACCACATCACCAAGGCCATCAACATCCTCGTCTCCGCACACGGCGCCGGCAGCTTCGGCGAAACCAACCCCCTGCAACGCATCTGGCGTGACTCGAACGTCGCTGCACGCCATGCGGTCACCCTTCCCGCGGTCAACTACGAGGTCTACGGCAAGGCCCTCCTCGGCCGCGACGACCAGATCACCCCTCTCATCTGACCACCCGACCCAGGGCGAGGCGGCCGCCCACACACCGACCGCCTCGCCCGAACGGAGACGACCTCATGCGCACACTCAGCACCGTCGTGCAGGGCCGCCGCATCGCGGCACACCTGCACCCTGCGGAGCACCGGAACCCAGACGCCCCCTTGCTCGTTGCCCTGCACGGCGGTCTCTACACCGGGCGGTACTTCGACGTGCCGGGCTCTGCAGCCGGATCTTTCGCGGACATCGCCAACCGCAACGGATTCGACCTGATCACCATCGACCGCCCCGGCTACGGCGACAGCGACCTGCTCGACGAAGCAGAGAACACCTTCGCCCGGCAAGCCGAACTCCTCGACGGCGCCATCGGATATCTTCTCGCTTCGTACCCGGACGCTGCCGGTGTCATACTCGTGGGACACTCCATCGGCGGAATGGTCGGCCTCGAGATCGCCGCCCGCCATCCCGACTGGAACCTCCTCGGAATCTCCGCCACGGGGATGGGTGCCCGCATCCCCACACAGGGCGCCGCCGAAGAACTCGGCACCCTACCGCTGCAGGGGATCGTGGACGTCCCGATACCCGAGCGGGAAAAGCTGTGGTATGGACCGGAAGACAGCTACACCGCCTCGGCCGTCGAGGCAGCACGGCGATCCTACGCTCCGGCTCCCATGGTGGAATTGGCCGCCGCACCGATGTGGGCGGCCACCCGGCTCGACCCTGTCGCGGCCGCCGTCGAGGTCCCGGTTCACCATGCCCTCGCCGAATTCGACGCACTCTGGGACTCCTCCGCCGACGCCCGCGAACTCTTCCTGTCGAAGTTCTCCGACAATCCCCGGGTCGAGTCCGAAATCGTTCCAGGCGTGGGTCATTGCCTCGACCATCACCTCACCGGCGCTGCTCTGCATCTGCGGCAGCTTGCCTTCGCCCTCGACTGTGCGTTGACCTCCGACTCCACGCGCCTGCGCCGCAACGCCTCCGCTCCTGCACTCTGAATCACCGATTCGAAAGAAGAATCATGTCCGACAACACCACCCATCCCGACTGCCTGATGTGCGTCCAGGAGAAGTCCGGTCAGGACGCGGCCGTCTTCCGCGACAACCTGTGGGCCGGGGAAATCGTGACCGGCATGGAGGTGCCCGGCTGGTTCGTGCTGCGGGCCCGCCGGCACGCCGAACGCATCACCGGTCTCGACGACGCCGAACTGGACACCCTCGGCCGCCGGGCGCGCGATCTGACCGCAGCGGTCACCGAGGTCACCGGCGCCCCCGCAACCTATCTGATGGTCTTCGGGGAAAACCACAAGCACTTCCACGCCCTCATCGCCGCCCGCGGGGACGACGTTCCCGCCGACCGGCGCAGCGGCAACATACTCAGTCTCGTCACCGAACGGGCGGATCGGTCTGCCGCTGCCGAGATGCTTCCCGCCGTGCGGGAGGCGTATGCCCGCCATGCGTCGGCGACCCCTTCTGCCGACGGTTCCACACCGCCGAGACTCGCCGAAGCATAACGACCCCCTGAAAGCACGACCCTGACCCTCCAGAGGTGATCACCTTGACAACGATATTGCCCGAACAGCATCCATACCGGTCCAGCGGAGGGACACGCGAGATCATCGGATTCGCCCTGCGCTGGGCACCGTTCGACAGCGGTGACGAATACATCCTTCCCCAGTTCGGGATCACGCCTGCGACGTTCTACCGACGGCTGGCGGAGATCCTCCGCGACGGCCACACCCGTCTCGACCACGGAGTCCGCGAGACTCTCACCGGATTGTGCCGCAACCGACCGTCCGATGCCCCGTTCAGCGATCAGGTGTCGACCCGGTGACCGGACACGTGACCGAATTCGGCGACACCGGCTACCGGACAGGGTTTCTCGAAGCCGAACGCGCCCGGCTCGTGGCGATGACCGATGGCGACCTGGACACCCTGGATGCGCTGATCGCCGATGGCGCCCTCTACATTCACTCCTCGGGCGAGATCGACACCAAACGCGAGTACCTGATGAAGCTGGCCGCCGGCCAATTCCGGTATGCGTCGGTCACCACGGAAGATCCTCACGTGACCGCTCTGGAATCGGCGGTCGCGCTCACCTACCGCATGCACGCGCACCTGATCTTCCCCACCGGTCCGCGCCAGATCCATGCCCTCGCCACCGCGGTCTGGCGAAAATACGACGACAGCATCCGTCTCGAGCTGTTCCAGTCCACTCCGATGCCGGCCGAGCCCTGATCGACGTGCCGTGCACCCCACCCGACCTGCCCGGGACGTCGGCGGGCTGCGCCCGGTTACTCGATCACCGAGCGGGCGATTGCCAGCAACGCTCGCGCCGCCCCGCTGGTCTCCTCAGCCCGGCTCAGGACCAGCAACTCCGAGACGATGCCCGATTCTTCCAGGGGACGAAACGTCAGACCCGGGATCGCGATGTGCGCGGTCTGCGCCGGAACCAGCGCCACACCGAGGCCGGCGGAAGCCATGGCAAGCACGCTGAGCGTGCTCGGCAGGTACCGAACGTGGTCGGGGGTTGGCCCACCGAGTTGCGCCCGCAGGTCGTCGACCGTCGAATCATTCTCGCCGCCTTCCGAATACACCAGCAGCGGCTCCGCCGCCACGTCCCGGAGCGGCACGGTTTTCCGGTCGGCGAGCCGGTGCCGCTCCGACATCGCCACCACCAGGGGCGCGGTCCCGATGCGGTCGGCACGCAGGTCCGGATGCGCCACCGCCCCGAATCCCGGGCTGTACCCGACGTCCAGTTCACCGGCCAGGATTGCCTCCCCCTGCGCCCGCGGCACCATCTCCCGCACCTCGATCCGAGCCTGCGGATAGCGCTCGTGGAACACCTCCAGGTCCCGCCCGAGCTTCCCGATCAGAACCGCGACCCCCGCAAAACCGACACGCACGGAGCCGATCTCACCGCGCAGGGAGCGCTGGGCCGTCGTCTTCGCCCACTCGGCCTGGGCCAGCACCCGCCGGGCCTCGACCAGGAAGGCGGTGCCGGCCTCGGTCAACTCGACGCGGCGGCTCGTCCGCACGAACAACGGACCACCCAGTTCCTTCTCGAGCGCCCGAACCTGCATGCTCAGCGTCGGCTGCACCACATGCAGCCGCTCCGCGGCACGGCCGAAATGCCGCTCCTCGGCGACCGCCACGAAGTACCGCAGATGACGCAATTCCACCGCACACCACCACTCATCACTTCTGATGATCAATCAGTCAGATCTTTCTCATTGTAATGATGACAACTGGGGAGCACGCTGAAACAGGACCGCCGAAACCTCGGGTCCCCTACGGCACGAAAGCGAAGAGAATAATGGATTCCTACCTCGCCGACCGACGAGCGATCGACGACCTCATGACCGGCTGGATGCGCCGCGACCTCGCTCAGTGGGATTCGATGCGGGAACTCTTCCACCCGGACGGCGTCATCGAAATCACCTGGTTCCGAGGACTGTTCACCGACTTCGTCGACGCCTCCGCTCGCATGGGTGCCTCCGACCTGAGAACCAAGCACGTGATCACCGCGCCAACCGTGACATTCCACGGCGACCGAGCGGTCGCCGAGACCAACGCGATCGTGGTCGCCGAGAACGGGAAATTGGAACTGGGCTGCCAGAGCCACAACCGCTTCTACGACCGCCTCGAAAAACGCGGCGGCACCTGGAAGATCGTCGACCGGCGCAGCATCTACGACATGGGCTCGTTCACCTTCCCCTGCGGGATCGTCGATATCGACGCCGACACCGTCGCGAAGTAGCCGCGAGAGTATGCCGCCCTCGCCTATCTCCTCGACAAGAGCGGCTTCCCCGTCACCGGCATTTTCGCCACCAAGGGCAGCGATCTCGAAACGGACATCAAACAGTCAGCACAGCTGTGGTTGGAGGACAAGCAATGACCACCCGAATCACCGACGTCCGCGTGTTCGACGGGGAACAGCTGCTCCCCGATCGCAAGGACGTCACCTTCGACACCACCGGCATTCTCGCCATCGACCCCGCAGGCACCGACCGTGAACGCGACACCGTCACCGACATCGACGGTTCCGGCGCCACCCTGCTGCCCGGGCTGATCGACGCACACATCCACCTCCACGGCCGCGACACTCTGAAGCAACTCGCGAACTTCGGCGTGACCACCGGCCTCGACATGGCCACGTGGCCGGCCGAGAAACTCGCGTCACTCCGCGGCATCGCCGGCAGCGAGGGGCTCACCGACCTCCGCAGCCCCGGCCTGCCTGCGATCGGCCCTGCCGGTAACCATGCCCGATTCGTTCCCGAAGAGGGCGTGGTCACCAACCCCGACCAGGCAGCACGATTCGTCGACGCCCGCGTTGCCGAGGGCGCCGACTACATCAAGATCGTGGCCGAGGCACCCGGCGACGGCGGACCCGATCAGCCCACCCTCACCGCACTCGTGGACGCAGCGCACACACACACGAAGAAGGTCATTGCACATGCCGCCACGCCCGGTGCCTTCGCGATGGCACTCGCCGCCGGGGCCGACATTCTCACCCACATTCCGCTGGGTCCGCCCCTGGACGTGGACACCGTGCAACGCATGGTCGACAACAACGCGGTTGCCGTCCCCACCTTGACCTTGATGGAAGGGATCGCCTCCGCGCACGGCAACGCGCAGGCGTTCGCCGGATCGCTGCGCAGCGTGACCGCACTGCAGCAGGAAGGCGTCACCGTGCTGGCGGGCACGGACGCCAACACCGAACCCGGTGCCCCCACCCAGGTCGAACACGGGACAAGCTTGCACCACGAACTCGCACTGCTCGTCGACGCCGGACTGACCCCGACAGACGCGCTCCGCGCGGCGACCAGCCGGACCGCCGACGTGTTCGGCCTATCCGACCGCGGCCGCATCCGTCCCGGGCTGCGTTCGGACCTGCTGCTCGTCGACGGCGATCCCACCGTCTCGGTGACCGCCACCCGCAACATCCGCGCCGTCCATGTCGCCGGAGTATCCGTTCACAGATCCGCCACCGTCTAGGAGCACCCATGAGGATCATCACCCTCGAAGAGCACTACCTCGACCCTGCGATCGCCGCCGCCGGCGCCCCCCTCGCCCGGGAACTGAGCCCTGATTTCGCGGCCGCCTACGATCCTGCCAGCGGGCTCAGCTACACACCCTCCGCGCAGGTACTGCAGGATCTCGGCGAAGGCCGGATCGCCGACATGGACGCCCACGGCATCAGCATGCAGGTCCTGTCGTGCCTGACCACCCAGCAGGTCCCGGCAGATGTGGCACCGGATCTGGTCCGCGTCGCCAACGACACCGCCGCGGCTGCCGTCCGCGCTCACCCGGACCGCTTCGCTGCTTTCGCCGCCCTACCGACCACCGCCCCCGACGCGGCCGCCACCGAACTCGCCCGTTGCGTCGACGACCTCGGATTCGTCGGCACCATGATCAACGGCCGAACCGAAGGCGAATTCCTCGACGCACCCCGCTTCGACCCGATCCTGGCCACCGCCGCCGCCCGCGACGTGCCGATCTACCTACACCCGGCGGTGCCGCCCCGCGAAACCTCCGACTCCAACTACGCCGGCCTCGCGCCGCTGGTCACCGCGCGGCTGCAGACCAGCGCCTGGGGCTGGCACCAGGAAACCGCCGTCCACTTTCTGCACCTCGTGCTCTCCGGAGTCCTCGACCGATACCCGAACCTGCAATTCATCCTCGGGCATTGGGGCGAAATGATCCCGTTCTACCTCGACCGGCTCGACGAAGCCCTGCCTCAGGCCCTGACGAATCTCGACCGCACCATCTCCGACTACGTTCGCGAGAACGTCTACATCACCCCGTCCGGCATGTTCAACCAGGCGCAACTGCAGTACTGCGTCGAAACCCTCGGCGTCGACCGCATCCTCTACTCCGTCGACTACCCCTTCGTCGGCAACGACGGCGCCGTCGCCTTCCTCGACGAGGCGAACCTCCCCGACGAAGCGAAACATCAGATCGCCCACCAGAACACCGAGAAACTGCTCGGCCTCTGACCCGGCCACGTAAGAATGTTTCACGCCCGAATGAAGACCGCCACTCCGGCCCGGTGAAGCCGCCGTGGACTGGCCCGCTGAGCGATATCCTGGGACTACATCGCCGAGAGGGTTATGGTGCTGAATTCGTCGAACGTGTCGCGGACCTGAATCGAACAGCGATGGCCGATATCGATCCGTTCGAGACTCAGCGCGATGCGACCCCCTCGGTGGCCTCGGCGCTGCACACTGACGGTTTCGACGACGCCGAGGAGATCGGGCGCGGTGGTTTCGGTGTCGTGTACCGATGCACCGAGGTTTCGCTCGACCGGACGGTCGCCGTGAAGGTGCTCACCGACAGTCTGTCGGCCGAGAATCGCGAGCGTTTCCTTCGGGAGCAGCGCGCGATGGGTCGCCTCACCGGCCACCCGAACATTGTCAACGTCCTGCAGGTCGGTGTCACGAAGAGCGGCGAACCATTCATCGTCATGCCGTACCACCCCCAGGGCTCGCTGGATGCACGTATCCGGCAGCACGGACCGCTGCCGCTGGACGACGTGTTGCAGCTCGGGGTAAAGCTGGCCGGCGCGCTGGAGGCCGCCCACGATCGCGGAATCGTCCACCGTGACGTCAAACCCGCGAATGTCCTCCTCACCGACTACGGTGAACCCGCGCTGACGGATTTCGGTATTGCGCACATCACGGGCGGGTTCGAGACCGTGACGGGAATCGTGACCGGTTCCCCTGCGTTCACTGCACCCGAGGTCCTCGGCGGCGCCGCCCCGAGCCCGGCCTCCGATGTCTACGGACTCGGGGCCACCCTGTTCTGCGCGCTCACCGGGCACGCCGCGTTCGAACGGCGCAGCGGCGAGCAATTGGTGGCCCAGTTCGTCCGCATCACCACCGAATCCGCACCGGATCCCCGAGAGCACGGCATTCCCGACGACGTCGCTGCCGTCATCGAGCGGGCAATGTCCGCCCGCCCCGAGGACCGGCACCCGTCCGCCCAGGCCTTGTCTGACGACCTTCGTGAGATCCAACGTCGTCGCGGAGTGCCGGCGGGACAGGAACCGATGTTGCACAGGCAGATTCACCCGGACACTCAGGACGGCGCGAAGGGAAACCTCCCCCTGGATCTGTCCAGTTTCGTCGGACGCCGGCACGAAATCAACGAGGCGAAGAGCCTGCTGGCGTCGTCCCGACTGCTGACGCTGGTCGGCATCGGCGGGGTCGGGAAAACCCGGCTCGCACTGCGCGTTGCGTCGAACATCCAACGAGAATTCGCCGACGGCGCATGGCTCATCGAGCTCGACGAGGTCCACACCCCGTCCCGGCTCGTCGACGTGGTGGCCTCGACGCTCGGCTTGCGCGACCAACCCGACCGGTCGTTACGCGAGACGGTGCTGGACTTTCTGTCGTCGCGCGAAGTGCTACTGATCCTGGACAACTGCGAGCAGGTAGTGGACGCCGTGGCCGACCTCGCCACAATCCTGCTGCGGCAGAACCCGAACGTGCGCATCCTCGCGACGAGCCGCGAGCCGTTGGCGACCGCCGGGGAGGCAACTCTGCGCGTGCCCCCGCTCACCGTCCCCGACCCGGACCACGAGCCGGCACTGCAGGGCCTCCCCCGCTACGACGCCGTGTCGCTGTTCACCGAACGGGCGACCACGGCGGTCTCGACATTCGAGTTGACCGATGCCAACAAGACCGCGGTCGCTCGCATCTGTCACCGCTTGGACGGGTTGCCTCTGCCGATCGAACTCGCGGCCGCGCGGCTGCGCGCAATGTCGCCCGAGCAGATCCTGCAGAGGCTCTCCGACCGTTATGCACTGTTGACGCGCGGAAGCCGAGGCGCGCCGTCGCGTCAGCAGACCCTCCGATTGTGTGTCGACTGGAGCTACGACCTGTGCACCCCCGCCGAGCAACTGATGTGGGCACGATTGTCGGTGTTCACCGGCGGCTTCGAGCTGGATGCCGCGGAATTCGTGTGCGGGGAGAACGTGGAGCCGGCAGATGTGCTGGACTCGGTGGCCTCGCTGGTCGACAAGTCGATCCTGATCCGCGAAGAGCACAGCGGCATGGTCCGGTTCCGACTGCTCGAAACCCTGCGCGCCTACGGCCGGGAGAAGGCCCGCGAAGAGGGCGATTACCACGCATTGCGTCGTCGACACCGGGATTGGTTCCGCCGGCTGGCCCGCACCGCCGAGGGCGAGTTCATCGGCCCCCGGCAACTCGACTGGATCGCTCGACTCGGCTGGGAGCAGCCGAATCTCCGGGACGCCATGGACTTCAGCCTCACCGAGGACGATGCCGAAGCAGGTTTGCAGATCGCCACCCCCCTGATGCAATTCTGGGGTTCCCGCGGACTGCTCACGGAGGCCCGACGCTGGCTCGACGAGTTCCTCGCACGGCATCCGCAGCGTCCGACCATCGCGTATGTCCGAGCGCTGTACGCCGACTGCCTGATGGCCGAGCAGCAGGGAGACCATCACCGAGGTGCCGCGCTCGCCGAGCAGGCGCGCACCCTCGCCGACCAGTGCACCGACCCGACAGCGCGTGCGATCGCCGACCATGCCGACGGAATCTCCGGGTTGTTCGCCGGTGACCACGCGCGGGCGGCGTCGAGTCTGCAGCGGGCACTGACCGTATTCCGGCAACTAGAAGACGATCTCGCGCTCCGGATCGAGTGTCTCACGCTGCTGGGATTGGTGGACCAGCTCGGCAAGGAACCCGACCGCGCCATCCGCTGCTACGAGGAAGTTCTCGCGATCACGGAAGATCACGGTGAATCCGTCTATCGGTCCTACGCGTTGTGGGCGATGGCCGTTGCCCAATTCGGACTGGGCGCCCACAGCCGTGCCGTCGAACTGCTGGACGAGGGTCTGCGGCTTGCTCGGCTCGTCGACGACCCCGTCGCCTGTTCGAATTGCGTCGAAGTTTTCGCGTGGATCGCCGGAAGCGACGACCCGAAACGTGCCGTCACTCTGATGGGAGCAGCGGAGACGCTCGGTCGCACCGCCGGAAGTTCTGCCGTGTTCGTGCCCGACTTGCTTGCGTACCACGAAGAGTGCGAACGCACCGCCCACCGGATCCTCAAACCGCACGTGTTCGACACGGCCCGGCAGCACGGCAGCGCAATGGATCTCGCTGCCGCCGTCAGCTACGCACTCGGCGAGAGCCCCCCGTCACCGACAGGTTCAGCCCTGCTGACCAAACGCGAGCAGCAGGTCGCGGAACTGATCGCCGAAGGCCTGACCAACAAGGCCATTGCAGCCCGCCTCGTGATCTCACCTCGCACCGCACAAGGGCATGTCGAACACATACTCACCAAACTCGGATTCACCTCGCGGGCCCAGGTCGCGGCGTGGGTCGTCGAAGACCGGCAATCGTAGTGCCGGTGCCGAATCGGTGCGGATGCTCGACTACGGGCGGGTTTCATGTCTCGGGGCGCAGGACGAACCCGATCCTGCGCACGGTATGGATCACGCGCGGTTGTCCCTGGTCCTCGAGTTTGCGTCGGAGCGAGCTGACGCACATGTTGAGCACGTTGGTGCGCGCGTCGGCGGGATACCCCCAGACCGCGCGCAGTAATTGTTCGCGGCTGACGACGCGCCCAGCGTTGCGGACGAGCACACGCATCAGTTCGTACTCCGTGCGGGTGAGGGTGAGTCGACGTCCGCGATAATCGAGCGTCCGGACGCCGCGGGCGAAACCGGGATCGTGCGGGAGGAAGGTCAGGTCGGCGATGGTCGGGACGGCACGGGTCGGGCGGATCCGTCTGAGCAGAGCGCGTAATCGTGCTTTCAGTTCGTCGGGACACACCGTGGTGTCGAGACAGTCGTCGGCGCCGGCGTCGAAGAACCGGGCCGTGTTCTCGTCGTGGCGAGGTCCGAACTCGCCGAGCGCGACGATTCCGGTGGCGGGGTGGGCGGCGCGTATCTCTCGGATAATCGCAGGCCCGTCGCGTACCCGGGCGCGCACGTCGATGACGGCGATGTCCGGTGGGCTCAGGCTCGGCAGCGGTGGTGTTCTGTCTACAGCATTCATCAGGCTCCCGTCAGTGAGTCACACGACCCACCCTGGTGGCGCATCGGCTTCGAGTCGAACATTGACGCCTCCGATACGTCTTCCGCGAGTTTTTCCAGTTCAAGGGCCGATCGTTGGTCGATCGAGAGACGGCATCCATCGGCGTTGTGGACGAGAGCGGTGCCGATGTGTCACCCTTGGTGAGTCAGTTGTCCCTTTATGGTGGCGGGCCGCATCGCGGCCGGAACGGAGAACCCTATGCGTGTGCCCGCGGACGAACGCCGCAGGGCGCTCATCCAGGCGGCGATCGAAGTCGTCGCCGAACATGGGATCGAAGGAGCCACGACCCGCCGCATCGCCGAACGCGCCGGGTCGCCGCTCGCGCGCCTGCACTACTGTTTCAGTTCGAAGGAAGAGCTGATCGTGGCCATCTTCGAGAGCCTGGCGAATGACCAGTTCGAGGCTGCCGTGCACATCCGCCCAGGCGTCGGACTCGGCCGAGCAGCGGCCTCGATGTTGCGGCAACTCGCGGCGTGGATCGACCGGGAGCCGACCTTCGCGCGCGCCCAGGTCGAACTTGTCTTCTGGATTGCCCGCCAGAAGGATTCGATGGCATCGAAGGTGTACCAGATGGCCGTCGACGTATTCGCCGAACGGCTTCGCGAAGGAATGCGCGACGACGACGATCCGAACCTGGTGGAGCTTTTCGCCAAGATGATCGCCGCCTACGGCGACGGGATGGTCGTCCAGGGTGTTGCGTTCGGGCACAAAGGAATCAGAGAGGATCTGCTCGACACGACAGCCGAATCGTTCGAGCGCCTGGCCGAGGCCCATCGGCTGGTGCACTGACCTGCAGCCGCCGACGGACCACCGCGGCCGGTCAGATCGACGCAGCCGGCCGTGGCGTGCACACGCGTTGGAGCGCGGAGATTCCGGAGGAGCCTAAACCGGCACGTTCCCCCTCTTCGAGCATCGCCGACGCGGCGGTCACCATCCGGGCGCTGTGGCCGTCCGAGCTGACGGTGTCGACGAAGCTGCGGGTCGCGGCACTGTAGACCTCCAGGGTGGCCTGGTCGGTGTCGTGGGTATTCGTGGCTATGTTGTGCACGATTTCCGCGGCCACCGGGATGAACAGTGTGAGGACGTGCTCGGTGACGGCACGAAGTTCGGTCGCCGAGACGCCGCGGTCGATCGCGAAGGTCACCGACTCGATGAGCGCGGTCAGCGCGGAGATGTGGAAGGCGCCGACCATCGATGCGTCGAGGATGTTGGCGGCGTCGACGTGTTCGGAGATGTGCCGGACGTTGCCGAGCACACCGAGGATCTGGGAATGGGCCTTCCAGTCCCGGGAGGGTCCCGAGGCGAGGATCAGGCCGTCGGCGGTGCCGATGTGCTGGGGGTAGGCCAGGATCGCGGCGTCGAGGTAGGCGAGCCGACGCGAGACGGCCCACTCCAGCGTTCTGGTTGCCTGCGCCGGAGTGCCCGTCGTGAAGTTGACGAGTGTGTGCCCGCCGAGAGTGTCGATTCCGTCGAGCATGTCGTGGACGTCGTCGTACGTGCCCACACTCGCCAGGAGCAGCGGTGCCGCCGAGGCCGCCTCGGCGACGGTGCGGGCGACGTCGATTCGCTCGCCGCGGAGCGCGTCGGCCTTGGCCGCGGTGCGATTCCAGACGATCACTCGGTAACCCGCCTCGGCGAGGGCCGAGGCCAGGGCGGACCCCATAAGTCCACAGCCGAGAACTGCGACGTCCGCAGCGTGGTCGGTTTCGGTACTCATAATTGATTGTTCCCTCTCTAATTCAATGTTTGTCAACGAGATCGGCTTACGACCGCAGCCTCGTCGGAGGCGGCAGCGCCGGACCTCGTCCGGTTGCGCCGGCTGCTGGCCACGACGACGAGCAACGCCGCGGCGAGGGCGACCAACACGAACCACCGCATGGAGTCGGCGGGGGGTGCGGGTGGGGTGATCCAACCGGTGACATAGGTCCAGGCGATACCTGCCCCGCCGACCACCGAGGCGATCACCACGGACGGCTTCCGCTCCCCCAGCCGGACGGTGAGCACGACGGCACCGATCGAGATCAGGACGTACGGCGCGCACCAGGCGTAGGCGATCAGCGCCGCCACCATGGTGTACGCACTGGTGATGCTGCCGCTGAGGAAGATCAGAACGGTCATCACCGCGGCCCCGAGAACGCACATGAGCACCGTCGCCCGATGCGGGCTGTGGAAGCGCGGATGAACCGCCGCAGCCGCCGGAGGCAGAAGCCCGTCTTCGGCGACGGCCATGACGCATCGGGCACCGTAATTGACGAACCCGATCAGGGCCGCGAAGCATGCGACGGCGAGTACCAGGTCGGTTGCCTCTGCCACTCCGGTTCCCAGTCCGGCACCCAGCGCCAGGGCCGCCGGCGCGGAGACACCGTCGGCGATCTGGTCGGAGACGGCGAGCAGTCCGGGGACCTGCAAGATGGTGCACAGCACGTACAGCGCGCCGAGAACGACCGGAACCGACATCACGGCCCACGGCACGTTGCGGCGGGGGTCCTTGGTTTCGGCGGCCATGGACGTGCAGCTCTCGAAGCCGATCAGCCACGCGGCACCGGCAGCGACACCGAGCAGGACGCCGCTGGGGGTCGCGGCGTCGAAGTCGAACTGTGTGCCGAGGGCGAGGCCGGTGTGGGCGGCGCTGGCGACGGTGATCACGAGCATCAGTGGTATCGACAGAACGGCGAGGGTCACCGCCACGCGGACCGAGGTGTCGAGCCCGCGGTAGGCAACGGCGCCGGCCACGGTGACCGCGCCGATGATGATGACCGACTGCACGCCGACACCGAGAACGCCGGTCATTCCCCGCGAGGCGAGGAAGCTACCGCTGAAGATGCCGACCGTGCCGGCGATCGCCGCGACCTGGGTGATGTATCCGACCAGCAGCGCCGCCGCGGTGAGATACCGCGCCCACGAGCCGAACACTTCGCCGATGTACGAGTACAACGATCCGGACGTCACATAGCGACGGGCGAAGGTGATCACCGAGACGCCGACACAGCTGACCAGTACCGCGGTCAGCAGTGCCGACATGAAGGCGGTCGGGCCGGCCGCGCTGAGCATCAGGATCGGCAACAGTGCCATCCCCACTGCAGGAATGAACGAAGCCAGGGACAGCGACACCAGCGGGCCCCTGCCGAGGTGACCGCCCTCGAGGTGCGGCGAATCGGTCACCGCGCCCCGGCCGTCCGGGCCGGAGGAAGAAGTGTCGACCATGTCAGTTACTCCTAGAGATGAGGGCTGCCGCCGCATTCGCGCGCAGTGATCGGCTGCGGAGGCAGGCGAGCGGCTCTGGGCGGCGGCAGGGAGCGAAGGGCGTCGGAACCAGAGTCCACGGGTAGGTCATCGCTCCCGGTGACTTTCTGGTCAATCGACACACTAATCCTGACAGCAGGACGTCGAGTGGTCAATACCACGTTCGAAATTGTTGCCGGCTGCGTTCACTGCCTGTAGTACCCCGGTTCACCACGATGCAGGTCCGCAGATTCTCCTGCCCAAATACCGTCACTGACGTGGTGACATTCGACAGTTCGCACTCTCCGTAGCGGCACGCTTGCCGACGCTCCCTGCCGCACCGCCCTTGACAACAGGCCCTGCGAGTACCTTCACTAGAGATCCACAAACTGTGTCAGTTGACTCAGAACTGGCCTTCGAGACATCCCCCGCAATCCGTTAGGACATCCTCATGGAACTCACCACTGTCGAGCCCACTGCCACTGTCGACGAGGTGGTCGCCGTCATCGAACGTGACGGTGGCGTCATCATTCGCGACTTTCTCGATCCGGCGACGCTGGCCGGGTTGACGGCCGATCTGGGTCCGGTCGTCGATGCCCTGCCGTTCGGCGTAGACGAGGAGTTCTCCGGCATCCGGACTCGCCGCCTCGGCGGCATCTTCAAACACACCCGGTATGCCGATGCGGTGGTCCGCAATCCCCTCTACCGCGAGACGGCCGAGCGGTTCCTGTGCATTCCCGAGCACATCTGGCTGGGTGAGGACCGAATCGAGGTGACTCCCACGGTCCAGGTCGGTGTCACCCAGCTCATCGCCATCTATCCCGGTGAGGGTGCCCAGCCGCTGCACCGCGACGACTCGGTGTGGCAGTGGCGCCACCCGGAGGGCGGACGGCAGGCGCGGGCGCAGATCATGGTCGCCGTCAGTGATTTCACGGCCGAGAACGGCGGCACCCTGGTCATCCCCGGCAGCCACCGGTGGGACGACGAACGCGCCCCCCGGCGGTCCGAAGCCGTCTCGACGGTGATGAGCGCCGGCTCGGCGCTCATCTTCATCGGCGGCACGTACCACGGCGGCGGGACCAACAGCACCGATGATCCCCGGATCGGGTTGACCATGAGCCTGGACCTCGGATACCTGCGTCAGGAGGAGAACCAGTACCTGACCATTCCGGTCGAGGAGGCGCGCGTGCTGCCCGAAGACATCCAGAAGATCGTCGGGTACGAGGCCTGCCCTCCGACGATGGGATGGGTCGAAACCGACGGGGTGATGCGCGATCCGCACGTACTGCTCGAAGACGAATTCGACTCCGCGGCGCAGGTGAACATGGGCGCCAGAGCCGCCTCCTGAGCTCGCGTCGACCACCGAGTATCGGCACCGATGTGGCCGCTGCGATCAATCACTGCACGCCGGATGGGAATCATGAAAGTTACTGCATTTGACCAACGATCGTCGGCCACCCGCACGACCCCCTCGGTGCTCATCGTCGGCACCGGTCTCGGCGGACTGGCTGCGGCGATCGCCCTGAAGAAGATCGGGGTCACCGACCTCACCCTGCTCGAGCGCGCCACCGAGGTCGGCGGGACGTGGGAGGCGAACACGTATCCGGGGATCGCGGTGGACACCTCGATCCTGAACTACTCGCTCTCGTACGACCCGAATCCCGGGTGGACGCGCCTGTACGCCGGTGGCGCCGAGCTCCATTCCTACGTGATCGGTCTCAGCGAACGCCACGACGTGCGCCGGCACATCCGCTTCGACACCACGGTCACCGAGGCCCGGTTCGACGACACCTACCACCGATGGGAGGTCGCCACGTCCGGGGGAATCGTCTACACCGCCGATGTGCTGATCTCCGCGACCGGGGTACTGAGCACCCCGAAGATTCCGGACATCCCCGGCCTGGAGAATTTCGAAGGGACCGTGCTGCATTCGGCGCAGTGGGATTCGAGTTTCGACCCGTCGGGACGTTCGATCGCGCAGATCGGCAGCGGCGCCACCGCAGCCCAGCTGGTACCCGAGCTCGCCAAGACGGCCGAAAAGGTCTACGTCTACCAGCGATCGGCACCGTGGGTACTTCCCCGGAACGATCGCGAGATCGGCCGGCTGGAGGGCTGGCTCTACCGCAAGGTCCCCCTCAGCCTGAAGTTGAGGCGGTGGCGCCGGTTCTGGCAGAACGACGTGGTCGCCTACGGATTCGAGAAGCAGAACCGCACCACCCAGACCCAGACCCGATGGGCGACGGAGTTCATCGAGCGTTCGGTCCACGACCCGCAGCTGCGGCGTGCGGTGATTCCGGACTACGAGATCGGCTGTAAGCGGCGCGTGATGTCCGACGATTGGTATCCCGCCCTGCAACGAGACAACGTCGACCTGATCTCCGGCGCCCTCGACGACATCAGGGAACGGTCCGTCGTCGGCACCGACGGTGTGGAGCGAAACGTCGACACCCTCATCTTCAGTACCGGTTTCGCTGTCTCCGAAATGATCCCGATGAAGGTGTTCGGCCGCGGTGGACACGAATTGCACACCACCTGGAGCGCGGGCGCCAAGACGCACCTCGGGTTGACGGTCTCGGGATATCCGAACCTGTTCTTGATGGCCGGTCCCAACACCGGCATCGGCTCCGGCTCGATGACGTTCATGCTCGAATGCCAGGCCCGCTACATCGCCCAGGCCGTCGAGTACCTCGCTCGGACCGGCACCACCGCCCTCGACGTGCTCGACGTCGTCCAGGACCGCAGCTACCGGCGGGTGCAGCAGCGGCTGGCGAGCAGTGTCTACGGATCCGGATGCGCCGGGTGGTACCAGAACCCGGACGGCACCATCGACACTCTCTGGCCGGGAGCGAACTCCGAGTATTGGTTCCGGACACGACGTTTCAATCCCCATGACTACCTGACCCTGCGCAGCGCCGCGGACGACACCGAGTTGGAGGGGACACGATCCTCATGAACACGACCACCACCGACGTCATCGACGTCGCGCTCGAAGACGATCCCACCCCGTTCGTGCTGGCGCTGGGGCATGTACTCCGGCTGAGCCGGCGCCGACCCGAGCTGGCCGAGCACCTGCGTGAAATCGGCGAGAAGAACATCTGCGTCGCGGTCCGCGCGGGCACCACGCATCAGAGCGCGTCTCTGGAATTCGGAAGGACGTCGGTCACCGTCGCACACGGTGTGCGCGAGCACAGTCGGTGCACCCTGACCCTGGATCCGGACCGCCCCTACACCGTGTCCGGGTGTACACCCGCGGACGCCGAGGACGCCGTCGTCTATGCGGTCTCCGCAGTGCTCAACCCACCGATTCCCGCGTGGGAGGACGCGGCCCGAGAATTCTGGGAGCTCACTCGCAGTGATCGCGGCATGCCCGACCGGCTGATCGTCACCTGCTCCGACGGCCGGAAACTGGTGCTGGGCGAGGGCGCCGCCGAGTACGAACTCTATGGCGAGCACACCGTTTTGGCACGCGTGCTCTCCGGAATCGAATCATTCTTCACCGCCGTTGCCACCGGCGCGCTGCGTGTGCGGGGAACCACCGCACAGCTGTCGGTCATGGTCGGCGCCGCCTGGAAGGTCCAGTTTCATGGTTGACAGCATCACCGCGGAGCAACTGCGCGTCTGGCTCGCCGAGCACGAGATCGATATGGTGCGGGTCGAGGGAACCAATCTCGACAGCGCACTGATGGGCAAGGTGCTCTCGCCCGCCAAGGCGGTCGGCGCCGTCGAGTCCGGGATAGGAATGGTCGACCTCGTCTTCGGCGCCGATCTCGACAACACTCCGCAGCTCGGCTTCGCGTGGCCGCAGTGGCGCGGAGACATGGCCGACATCTTTCTGCGGCCGGACTTGTCCACGCTCACCCGGTGGGGTCCCGGCCAGGCGTCGGTGCTCGGGGACTTCGTCGATCGGTGGGGCAATCCGTTGGCGGTGTGTCCGCGCAACACGCTCGAGCGCATCTGCGGTCGGCTCGCCGCACACGGATACAGCGCCAGGGTCGCCATCGAGATCGAGGCCACCGTGTTCGAGGAGGACATCCACGAAGCCCGCCGCAAGGGTTTCCGGGATCTCACCCCGCTCGGCGGCAAGGCCGGCTTCTGCTACCACATGCCCAAGGACGCCCGCTGGCACGAATACATGACCGCTGTATCGCGCCGGTTCGACGAGGTCGGTATCCCGTGGGATGCATGGAACGACGAGGCCGCCTGGGGACAGATCGAGCTGAACATCTCGATCAGCGACCCGGTGGCGGCCTGCGACTACTGGACCCGAGCCCGGCAGGTCATGCGAGAGGTCGCCTTCGAGCTCGGTCGCACCGTCACCTTCATGGCCAAGTGGTGCGACGGATACGGTCAGGCCTCCCACATCAACCTGTCGCTGGCCGATGGTGAGGACAACGCCTTCTACGCCGAGCAGGGCCCGTCCGAGGTGATGCGGCACTTCATCGGTGGCGTCATGCAGACCGTGGCGCCGACGACCTCGCTGGCGTTGCCGTGGATTACGTCGTATCGGCGCATGCGAGATTTCGAGGGGCCCCCGACCACGGTCACCTGGGGCACGGGCAACAAGTCCACCGCGATCCGGGCGATCGTCGGGCATCGCGCGCAGTCCCGGATCGAATACCGGGTTCCCGGCGCCGACTCCAACGCGTACCTCACCGTCGCGGCGGTCCTCGCCTCCGGCCTGCACGGAATCAGCGAGCAGATCGAGCCGCCGCAACCGTTCGACGGCATGGCCTACCTCCTCCCTCCCGGGGTGGTGGACTACCTGCCCGACACCATCGGCAAAGCGTTGGCCGTGCTCGAGGACGACACCACCTTGCGCACCGTCCTCGGCGACGAGTTGATCGACTATTGGATCGGCCTGAAACGGTGGGAATGGATGCAGTACCACACCGACGGCGGCGGCCCGGACGACCCGCTCACCGAGTGGGAGTTCACCCGATATTTCGAGTTGGTGTGATGTCGGAGATCATTCGCGCCGCGGTTCTCAATGCGGCACCGGGCACCCTGGACATCGAAAAGCTGACCCTCGCCGATCCCGGTCCGGAGGAAGTGCTGATTCGGATCCGGTATGCGGGACTGTGCCATTCGGACCTGCACGAGATCGACGGCACCTTCCCGACCACGCTGCCGATCCTGCTCGGCCACGAAGCGTCCGGAGTCGTGGAAAAGGTCGGCACCCGGGTGTCCGGGATCGTCCCCGGTGACCACGTGGTGACCTGCCTGTCGGTGTTCTGCGGACACTGCCGGTACTGCACGGACGGGCGGTTGACCCTGTGCGTGCACCGTCAGGAACTGGCCACGGCGGGCGTCTCCGGCCGGCTGACGAACGCCGCGGGCGAGTCGGTGCGGCCAACCGCGGGGATCGGGGCGTTCGCGCAGAAGGCGGTCGTGCACCACAGCGCCCTGGCCGTCATCGCCGAGGACATGCCGCTGGCGCAGGCGAGCATCCTCGGCTGCGCGGTGACCACCGGCATCGGGGCTGTCACGCGCCGGGCCCGCGTGCGCCCCGGCTCGTCGGTGGTGGTCATCGGCACCGGCGGGATCGGCATGTCCGCGATCCAGGGTGCCCGCATCGCCGGGGCGGCAACCATCATCGCCGTCGACGTGGTCCCGGAAAAGCTTTCCGCCGCCGAAGAGTTCGGCGCGACCCACGTCGTGCACGCCGGACAAACGGATCCCGTCGAACAGGTGCTGAGCCTGACCGGCGGCGGTGCCGACTACGCCTTCGAGGCGGTCGGCAAGGCGCGCACCGTCGAGCAGTCGGTCGCGATGCTCGCTCCCGGCGGTGTCGCCACCGTGGTGGGAATGGTGCCGGCCGACCCACCGATCCGGATCGACGGAACCGACCTGTTCTACGCCGAGAAGACCCTCCAGGGCTCGTTCATGGGGTCGAACCAGTTCAAGACCGACATCGGCCGGTTCGTCGAGTTGTACCGCCGCGGTCGGCTGGAACTGGACCGAATGATCAGCCACACCGTCACCCTCGACGAGATCAACAGCGGTTTCGACGCGCTTGCCTCCGGCCGGAGCATGCGTGTGATCGTAGACATGGAGCACACATGAGCGCCCCCCTGATCGGCATCACCGGACGACGGTTGAGCGGTTCGGTCATCACCGGACAAGATGCCCGGTACACCGGTGTCCAGATCGACAACTTCTTCACGGACTATTCGGCCGCGGTCGCCAAGGCCGGCGGCGTGCCGGTGCTGCTGCCATACGAAGCGGTGGGCTCGGCCGTCGTCGATCACCTCGACGGGGTGATCATCACCGGTGGGCAGGACATCGATCCGCGGGTGTGGGGTGGGGTCGTCGATCCCACCCGCGGCCAGGACCGGACCAACCCGCACGCCTATGACACCGAACGGGACGTCCATGAGATCGGGGTGGTCCGCGCCGCACTCGAGCGCGGAATTCCGCTGCTCGGGGTGTGCCGCGGACACCAGGTGCTGAACGTGGCCTGCGGCGGCACCCTGATCTCCGACCTCGGCGCACCGGAGATCGAACACTATTCGCCGCACAGCGCTCCGCACACGGGCACCGACAACCACCTGATCAGCTTCGCGCCCGACTCTCTCGCCGCATCCGTCTACGGGCCGAGCCGAATCCGCAACTCCTATCACCATCAGGCGATCGACGACTGCGGCTCCCCACTCGTGGTGACCGGCCGGACCGACGACGGAATCGTCGAGGCGATCGAAATTCCCGGCGCAGCGGTTCTGGGGGTGCAGTGGCACCCCGAATGGCAACCGGGAGGCGACCCGGTGTTCTCCTGGCTGGTCGCGGCCGCCGCCCGCGCCGCCCGATCAGCCGACACCCCTCCTGCCGACGTCTTGGAATGGACCGCGCGATGAGCACTGCACAGATGAACACCTCCGCCGAGTACTGGACGGAGCTGACCGGATCACTGCGCCTGCCGCAACAGATGTGGATCGACGGGCAGTGGAGGGCCGCACGCAACGACGGCACCAGCCCCCTGATCACCCCTCGCGACGGGTCCGTACTCGTCGACGTCGCGGCCGCCCATGACGCTGACGTCGACGATGCCGTCGCCGGTGCCGCCCGCGCCTTCGAGACCGGGGTGTGGTCGAAGCTCTCACCCCGCGAGCGCGGTGATGTCCTGATTCGGTGGGCCGATCTGCTCGAAGCTCACCGCAGCGAGATCGCCGCCCTGATCAGTCTGGAAATGGGCAAACCCGTCACGCACGCCTGGCAGATCGAAACCCGGACCAGCATCGGGCTCATCCGGTGGTACGGCGAACTCGCCGACAAGCTGATGGATGAATCGCCGCGCAGCCGAACCGATTCCGTGGCCTTGGTCACCCGCGAGCCGCTCGGGGTGATTGCGGCAATCACCCCGTGGAACTTCCCGGTCAGCCTGGCGTGCTTCAAGATCCCCGCCGCCCTCGTCGCCGGAAACTCCGTCGTCCTCAAACCCGCCAGCCAATCACCGCTGTCGATGCTGCGGATCGCCGAACTGGGCTCCCGGGCAGGGCTGCCACCGGGCGTGTTCCAGGTCGTCACCGGCAGCGGACCGGTCACCGGCAAAGCCCTGGCCGCCCACCCGCAGGTCAGCACCTTGACCTTCACCGGATCGACCGCGGTGGGCCAGCAATTGCTCCACTACGCCGGCGATTCGAACGTCAAACCGGTATGGCTCGAACTCGGCGGCAAGTCACCGAACATCATCTTCCCCGACGCCCCCGACCTCGACGAGGCGATCGGCACCGCGGCGTGGGCGATCTCATTCAACTCCGGGCAGATGTGCACCGCCGGGTCCCGGCTACTGGTCCACCGGAGCATCCACGATCAGGTGCTCGACGGCATCGTCAAACACCTTGCTGCCCTGCGTATCGGCGACCCTCTCGATCCGGCCACCGAGTTCGGGCCGCTCGCGAGCGCCCGGCATCGCGACGACGTGCTCGCCGAGATCCGCCGCGGCATCGACTCCGGCACCACACTGGCACTCGGATCCGGTGAACCACTCGACCGGCCCGGGTGCTTCGTCGCCCCCGCCGTCTTCGACGACGTCGAGCCGGACAGCCGGTTGGCCCAGCACGAGATCTTCGGGCCGGTGCTGTCGGTGCTGACCTTCGACGACGAAACCGAGGCCGTCGCGATCGCCAACAACTCCGACTACGGGTTGGGCTCGGCGGTCTGGACCGCAGACATCAGTCGGGCACACCGAATCTCCCGCAGTCTCGACGCCGGCCTGGTGTGGGTGAACTGTTACGAGGAAGGCGATCCCTCCGTGCCGTTCGGCGGTCGCAAACTCTCCGGACACGGCGCCGACAAGAGCGCGCACGGACTCGACAAGTTCACCGCACTGAAGACCACCTGGATCAAGCTGACATGACCGGTCCAGACACAGCCGTCACCGCCGACCGATGGTCGCACCTGGCGTTGGCGCCCGACGCCCGCGCCGCGCTCGAGCAACTGGACGCCGTCTCGACCGCGCCGTTCCAAGTTCTGGGCGTCGACGAAGCCCGTCGCATCGTCGGCTCCCTGCGGCCGAGCGTGGGCGATGCGATACATGCCGTCGAGGACTTCGACATCGCCGGCACCCACGGTCCGATCCCGGTGCGGCTGTATCGCCCCACCGACCGTGCCGGACTGCCGGTGCTGATCTACTTCCACGGCGGCGGATGGACACTGGGATCGATCGATGGCGCCGACGCCTGTTGCCGGCGGCAACCTCGCCATCGCCGTCTGTCTGCGCGCCCGTGACCGGGGTGGCCCGGCCATCGCCCTTCAACTGCTCGCCTACCCCGCGTTCGCCCGCCCCGACCACTAGTCGTCGTTCACCGAGCACGCCGGCGGCCCGGTACTCACCGCCCGAAACTGCCAGTGGTTCCTGAGCAACTACCTACGCTGGGACGCCGACTACACCGACCCGTACGCGATCCCCGCCGCTGCGCACACGTTGGCCGGTCTGCCACCGGCCCTGGTCGTTACCGCCGAGGTCGATCCCCTCCACGATTGCGCCGAGGACTACGTACACCGAATGGTCGCCGACGGTGTCCCCGCCGAACTGCGCCGCTACGACGGAGTGTTCCACGGCTTCTTCACCGAGGTCGGCACCCTGGCAGCGGCCGACGCGGCCGTCTCCGAGGCCGCCACCCGGATCCGGCGTGCCCTCACCGCCTGCCGACAACGGACGAATGCCTACAGCACCACCCACGACACCATTCAGCCTCCGGCCATCCGCCGACACGCGGCCCAACCTTAGAACGAGGAAGCACTTGTTCACCAACGACTTCACCCAGGCCTTCGGGATCGAGCACCCCATCCTGTGCGGCGGCATGACCGCCGTCGGCACCGCCGACCTGATCAGCGCCGTCGCCAACGCCGGCGCACTCGGATTCCTCACCGCCCTCACCCAACCCACCCCCGAAGCCCTCGTCAAAGAAATCTCCCGCTGCCGCGACCTCACCGACAAACCGTTCGGCGTCAACCTCACCATCCTCCCGACCATCCGCCCGGTCCCCTACGACGAATACCGCGACGCCATCATCGACTCGGGCATCACCATCGTCGAAACCGCCGGCGGCAACCCGCAGCCGCACCTGCCCGCATTCCACGCGGCAGGGGTCAAATTGATCCACAAAGCGGTCTCGGTCCGGCACGCCGTCAAGGCCGAGCAACTCGGCGTCGACGCGATCAGCATCGACGGCTTCGAATGCGCCGGCCACCCCGGCGAAGACGACGTCCCCGGACTCGTCCTGATCCCCACCGCAGCGAGGGCCCTGACCATCCCGATCATCGCCAGCGGCGGCATCGCCACCGGTGCAGGCCTGGTCGCCGCCCTGGCACTCGGCGCCTCCGCGGTCAACATGGGCACCCGCTTCATGGCCACCACCGAGGCACCCATCCACGACAACGTCAAACAGCAGATCGTCGACAACACCGAACGCGACACCGTCATCGTCTTCCGCGAGTTCCACAACTCCGCCCGCGTCGCGCGGAACTCGGTGTCCGAAGAAATCGCGACCCTCTCCCGCCGACCCGGCGCCACCTTCGACGACATCGCTCACCTGGCCAGCGGCGTCCGCGGCCGCGAACAGGTGTACGGCAACGGCGACGTCGAGGGCGGAATGTGGTGGGCCGGCCAAGCCCAAGGCCTCATCCACGACATCGGCACCTGCGAGGACGTCGTCGGCGCGATACTCACCGAAGCACACCACGTCATCACCCGCAGACTGCCCGACCACATCTCCAGCTGAACAGGCCATCTGGAGTCACACCACCGGAAATCACGCCGGTCGTGTGGCTCGGGCACAACCACGGCGACGTGAACGATGGCGCCTTCATTCCGAAGGCGCCATCGCTCAACGGCATACGTGGCGGCGGTCTTCTGCACGCATCGATAACGGTACTCCCAGAGAGAAAGTCGATCCAGGCGAAGTTTCGATATGATGCCGGACTCGGTACGCGTGCCCTACTACGTAAGGCTTTGGCGCTATACGTCGCCTCGTTCTGGTGCTATCTCTCCACACCCCCGTGCCGGCCGCTCAGGCCGAGTGTATGAGATTGCCGTACTTCACATCGTCCGGATATATGCGAGTTTCGATTTTCCACCGCGAATCGTCGCACTGCTGAACGAAAACGAGGTCGCGGGCGAAGGAATCGCGCCGTTCGAGGCCAAAGCCGCGAAGACCGGTCTCTATCTGCCGATCGGATCCCGGACCAACCATATCGACGCATGCATGGGCGTGTTCTATCCCGGCGGGCCGAGGTTCGTGAGCAAGACCGGTAATTACATACTGATAGAGGATATTTGCTTCGAATGGACGGCGCCTACGGGACAGAGAAGATCAACGGCATCTCCCAGGGCGAGAGGATGGTCACCACATACGATCTGAACGAGATGATGCCGACGGTCATGACGCCGCACGGTGGCGGATCGGCCCCGCGTATTGGCCGTTCCGCTTCTCCCGGTATTTCGCGCAAAGCCTCAGCGAGGCCGCCGGCGCCAACCTCTTCATGACCGGTGAGGTGTTCGCCAACCTCGACGCCGTCGGGAAGTTCTAGCATCCACCCCGTCGAATTACCGCCGACGGGTCAGCTGTCGGCGGTAAGCAGGTCGGCGAGATTGTCCAGACTCGCCCTGACTGTGCGCGAGTACGCCTTCGTGACGATGGGGTCCGCCAGCCTGCCGAAGACCCCACCGAGGCCGCTTTCGGTATCGACTCGGTAGGTGAACAGGGTGCCGCCGTCGACCTCCTCGAGCTTGGTGGTCGCGGTGAAGCCGATCTTGCCCTCCACCGACTTGGACGTGGCCACCTTCTCCGGCTGGTACTCCACAAACTCCGTCACCCAATCGACTCGCTTACCCAGGATTCGGGTGACGCCGCGCCATCGGGTACCCACCCCGAGCTCCCCGTCGGTGATCTGCTCGCATTCGACATTCGATGCTTCCCACGACGGCCAGTTCTCCGCCGATACGAGAAAGTTCCACACATCGGGTGTGGGGCGGGCAATGACGACGGACTGCTCGACGACTGGCATAGCGATCATCCCCTTGTTGGTAACTGAATTGGTCGTGGCCCGCCTCGGCACGCCCGCGCGATCGAACCGAGGGCGGAAGGAATGGAGACCGGTCCGTTTCATTGTCCTCCTGTGCTGGGTGTGCTGTCACTGATCGTTAGCGCACCTTCCTACGACGGCTCCCATTGCAATTGGCTGCAACGTTTATCGCGGGCGTCATATCTCCCTACATTCATGACCCGGGTTACACCGGGCGGAACGTACCCGCCGTAGCCGGGGACAACGGAGAAACCAAGGAGTGCAATGGCGCTGAACAAGAACTCGTTATTGAGCGCGTATCGGAAGATGGCCGAGATCCGAGCGTTCGAAGACCGCCTCCACGAGGAGAACGCCACCGGCGACATTCCCGGCTTCATTCACCTGTATTCCGGTCAGGAGGCCATTGCCGTCGGCGTGTGCGAGAACCTGCAGGACACCGATTACATCGGGTCCACCCACCGCGGCCACGGGCACTGCATCGCCAAGGGTTGCGATCTTCACGGGATGATGGCGGAGATCTTCGGCAAGGACGACGGCCTCTGCCACGGCAAGGGCGGCTCCATGCACATCGCCGACCTGTCGGTGGGCATGCTGGGCGCGAACGCCATCGTGGGTGGGGCGCCGTCACTGGCCATCGGTGCGGCGCTCAGCGCAAAGACGCTGCGCAACGGCGGCGTCGCGGCCTCGTTCACCGGCGACGGTGGTTCCAATCAGGGAACCGTCTTCGAAGCCATGAACATGGCGGTCGTGCTCGACCTTCCCATCGTCTTCGTCACGGAGAACAACGGATTCGGCGAGGCCACCGGACGGGACTACGCCGTCGGCGCACCCAGCATCGCCTCCCGCGCAGCATCGTTCGGCATGCCTGCCGTCACCGTCGACGGTACCGATTTCTTCGCCGTGCACGAGGCCACCCGTGAGGCAGTGGAGCGGGCGCGGATGGGAGGCGGACCCACCTCGATCGAGGCGATCGCCTACCGCTGGCACGGGCATTTCGAAGGCGATGCACAGCTGTACCGCACCGCGGATCAGGTTGCGGAACTTCGCAAGACGAAAGACCCGTTGCTGAACTTCCGTAATCACCCGGACAGCAGGAAGGTGTCCGCGAAGGAACTCGACGCGATCGACACCGACGCGCGGGCCCGAGTGGACGACGCCGTGGCGAAGGCCAGGCAGGCCGAATATCCGCCGTTGGCAAACCTTCTGACCGACGTCTACGTGTCGTACTGAGAGTGAGAACAGAGATGACAACGTCGAAAACGACGTACCGCGAAGCAATCAAGGCCGCGCTCGCCCAGGAGATGCAACGCGACGCGACGGTAGTGCAGATCGGTGAAGATCTGCGCGGCGGGCAGGCGGGAACGAACCCAGAACTCGATTCCGGCAAGATCGAGGCGTTCGGTGGCGTGCTGGGCGTGACCAAGGGCCTGTGGACCGAATTCGGTTCCGATCGGGTCATCGACACCCCGATCACCGAGTCCGCGATCATCGGCATGGCTGCCGGCGCCGCATTGACCGGACTGCGTCCGGTCGCCGAACTGATGTTCATGGACTTCTTCGGGGTCTGCTACGACGCCCTGTACAACCAGGCCGCGAAATTCCGCTACATGTTCGGCGGCAAGGCCCGCACCCCACTCGTGGTGCGCGGCATGATCGGTGCCGGATTCTCGGCGGCGGCGCAGCATTCGCAGTCCCCGTACAACGTGTTCGCCGCGGTCCCCGGCCTCAAGGTGGTGGCCCCGTCCAACGCGTACGACGCCAAAGGGCTTCTCATCCAATCCATTCGCGATGACGACCCGGTGGTGTTCTGCGAGCACAAGACGCTGTACGACCTCAAGGGAGAGGTACCCGACGAGCCGTACACCATCCCGTTCGGTGTGGCCAACTACACGAGAGAGGGCACCGACGTCACGATCATCGCCCTCTCGGCCATGGTGAACGCCGCCAACGCGGCCGCCGACAAACTCGCGACGGAGGGCATCTCCGTCGAAGTGGTCGACCCGCGGACCGTCTCCCCCCTCGACGAGGAGGGAATCCTCGAATCCGTCGCGTCGACCGGTCGGGTGGTGATCGTCGACGAGTCCGCGGCACGATGCGGATTCGGGCACGATGTCGCCGCGCTGATCGCCACCAAGGCGTTCGGCTCGCTGAAGGCACCGATCGAACTGGTCACCCCACCGCACACCCCGGTGCCCTTCTCCCCTGTGCTCGAACAGGCATGGCTTCCGAACGCGGCACGCATCGAGGCCGCGGTACGCAAGGTGGTGACTGCCTGACCATGAGCGACATCAAGCTGATCGAAGTTCCCAAATGGGGCCTGTCCATGGACGAGGGCACCGTCACCGCGTGGTTGATCGACGAAGGAACGCCCTTCACAAAGGGCGATCTGATCTGCGAGATCGAGACCAGCAAGATCACCAACGAGTTGGAGGCACCGTTCGACGGCGCGCTGCGACGCATTCTCGCCCTACCGGGTGCCACGCTGCCGGTAGGTGCGGTCCTGGCCGTCTCGGCAGGCGCAGCGGTCTCCGACGCCGAGATCGAGGAATTCCTGGCCGGAATCGGATCGGATCTCGTCCCGGCATCCGAGCCCGCGCAGTCGCCGGGTGGGCGCCCCACCCCCGCGGAACCGCGCGTGGAGCCCACCCCGTCCGCTCCGGCGGCACAGCGGCCGGCCACGACTTCCGGCACCACCACCGTCCCGGATTCGCTACGGGGACAGACGAAGGATGACGTATTCGCGACGCCGCACTCCCACCGGCTGGCCGGCGAACTGTCGATCGACCTGGGTCGTGTGGCCGGGACCGGCCGGGACGGCCGAATCTCCGTCGCGGACGTCCACCACGCTATTCGCGCGGCAGGTGGAAGCGTCGCGCAAGCATCGTCGCCGACCCGATCCGGTGTGCCAGGACGCTCTTCGGCGGACGACAGCGTCGTCGACGCGACGCCGGTGGCACGTCGACTGGCCAAGTCCCTCGGAATCAATCTGCACGACTGTCGGGCCACCGGATCGCGGGGGCGCGTATGCGAAGCGGACATCCGGGAAGCCGAACGGACGTTCCGGCTGGTGCCCGATACGGCGGCTGCGTCGCCTGCGGGTGCGAACGTCCCGCACGCAGCACCCGAGTTCGAGACGATCCCGTTCAACTCGATGCGCAAGGCGATCGGTCAGCGCTTGCAACAGTCGAAGCGCGATGCCCCGCATTTCCGGCTCACGGCGGAACTCGAGATCGACGACCTCCTCGCACTCCGCGAGGAGATCAACGCGACCGTGCCCGCGGTCAAGTTGTCGGTCAACGACTTCATCGTCAAGGCCTGCGCTGCGGCTCTGCGCAGGGTCCCGGACGTCAACGTCCAGTTCGACGAGACGGCGCAGTCGGTGCTGAGATTCTCTGCCGCCGACATCTCGGTGGCCGTCGCCCTGCCGTCGGGTCTGATCACGCCCATCGTTCGAGGGGCGGAGAGCAAGAGCCTCGCCGAGATCTCCGGCGACGTTCACGCCTTGGTGACCAAGGCCAAGACCGGCAAGCTGACCCCCGAGGAGTTCCAGGGTGGCACGTTCACCATCTCGAACCTCGGCATGTTCGGCGTGCGCGAATTCGACGCGATCATCAACCCACCCCAGGGCGCAATCCTCGCGGTCGGTGCAGGGCAGCAACGACCGGTCGTCGTGGACGGCCGGGTGGAGGCCCGAACGATGCTGACCGTGACGCTCTCGTGCGACCACCGGGTGATCGACGGCGCTCTCGGCGCGACGTTCCTGCAGGAACTGCGTCGTTTCGTCGAGTCCCCCGCATTGATGCTGGTCTAGGGAGTGTTGATGACTGACAAATACGACGTGCTGGTGATCGGAAGTGGTCCCGGCGGCTACGTTGCCGCCATCCGCGCCGCGCAACACGGGCTCCGCACCGCGGTGATCGAACGGGACCGACTCGGCGGCATCTGCCTGAACTGGGGATGCATTCCCACCAAGGCTCTGCTGCACGGCGCCGATGTGGCGCACACGCTGGCAAATCTGCGTCCGCTCGGATTCTCCACCAGTGGTGTGCAATTCGACATGGCCCGACTGGTCGAGTTCAGCCGCGGGGTGTCGGGTCGGCTGTCCGACGGCATCGGATACCTGATCAAGAAGAACGGCATCGACGTGATCACCGGCACCGCACGATTGACCGGAAAGGGCATGGTCGGTGTTCGACAGGGCTCGGACACGGCGTCGCCGCTCACCGAGTACCGGGCCGATCACATCATTCTGGCCACAGGTGCACGCCCACGATCGGTACCCGGGGTGATACCCGATGGCGATCGAGTGTGGACGTACTTCGACGCCCTGGTTCCCCAGGAACTTCCGAAGTCGCTGCTGGTCATCGGCTCCGGCGCCATCGGCGTCGAGTTCGCCAGCCTCTACCACGATCTGGGCAGTGACGTCACGGTCGTCGAGTTGGCGCCGCAGATCATGCCCGTCGAGGATGCCGCGGTGGCCGGCCACGTGCGGCGGCAGTTCGAGAAGCGCGGCATCGAGATCCACACCGGCGCCTCGGTGTCCGCACTCACCGTCGGCGCGGACTCCGTATCCGTGACAGTGCAGACGGCGGACGGAACCCTCGAAGAGCGCGTCGTGGACCGGGTTCTCGTCGCCGCCGGCATCCAGGGCAACGTCGAAGATCTCGGACTCGAGGAGTTCGGTGTCGAAGTCGACCGCGGCTTCGTCACCACCGACGAATGGTGCCGCACCACCGCATTCGGGGTCTACGCCATCGGCGACGTCGCGGGTGCCCCGTGCCTCGCTCACAAGGCCAGTCATGAAGGCGTGCTGTGTGTCGACACGCTGGCGGGCGCACCGCACGTGACACCGCTGGACAAGGATTACGTCCCCGGATGCACGTACTCCAGGCCTCAGGTCGCCAGCCTCGGCCTCACCGAGCACCAGGCCCGGGCGACCGGTCGTTCTCTGCAGATCGGGCAGTTCGACCTGCAGGCGTCCGGAAAGGCGCTCGCAATCGGTGAGGCGGAGGGGTTCGTCAAGACCATCTTCGACGCCGACAGCGGTGAGCTGCTGGGCGCCCACATGGTCGGTCCCGATGTCACCGAGCAGATCCAGGGCTTCGGCATAGCGCGATCGCTGGAGGCCACCGGTGACGATCTCGCCGACGTGATCTTCGCGCACCCGACACTGTCCGAGGCCATGCACGAATCGGTGCTGTCGGCGCTGGGACGCCCGATCAACATGTAGCAATCCCCCGCCGGACCGCGGTTCCTCGCGGTTCGGCGGGAACCCACGACCAGGAATCGATACGTGACTGCCACACCAGGAACATCGCCCGGCGCCGCGCACGCCCAGCCCGGTCGCAAGCTGCTCCGCCTCGAGATCCGAAATGCGGAGACCCCGATCGAACGCAAACCGAACTGGATCAAGACGAGAGCGAAGATGGGCCCGGAATACTCCGAGCTCGAGGGCCTCGTCAGGCGCGAGGGTTTGCACACCGTCTGCGAAGAAGCCGGCTGCCCCAACATCTACGAATGCTGGGAAGACCGCGAGGCGACGTTCCTCATCGGCGGTGAACAATGCACCCGCCGCTGCGACTTCTGCCAGATCGACACCGGCAAGCCGGACGACCTCGACCGCGACGAACCCCGCCGCGTCGCCGAATCCGTCCAGGCGATGGGACTGCGGTACTCCACCATCACCGGCGTCGCCCGCGACGA
>NZ_JBHURF010000036.1:0-90163 GCF_042674125.1 Rhodococcus sp. NPDC056960
AGCCGCGCCTGCTCCGAAGCCGGCGGCCGACCGATCATCACCATCTCAAACACCCCTCATCATCAGGGATGTTGCAACGACCGGTTGAACCCGCCTAGTGGGAGCAACCAAAAAGGCGCACGGGCGGCGGAGCCGCCTACTCCGGTGCGTCGATGTTCAACTCGTCCGGGTGGGCTCCGACGCGGGCACCGTCGTCCATCGTCTCGATCTCGCTGAGATCCTGCTCGCTGAGTTCGAAATCGAACACGTCGATGTTCTCGCGGATCCGGGATTCGTGGACCGACTTGGGGATGACGATCAACCCGCTCTGCAGATGCCAGCGGATCAGCACCTGCGCCGGGGACTTGCTGTGCCGATCGCCGATGCGCGTGATGATCGGATCGGTGAGCAGGGTGTTCGGCTTCGAGTCGTCGCCCCAGCCCGAATTGCTGGTGCCGCCGAGCGGGCTCCACGATTCGACGGCGATACCGTGATCGACGGCGAACTCGCGGACCTGCTGCTGAGCCAGATGCGGATGCAACTCCACCTGATCGACCGCCGGAACGACTCCGCCGCGGTCGATCAGCAACTGCAGGTGACGCGGTTCGAAATTGCACACACCGATCGCCTTGGCGCGGCCCGACTCGGCGATCTTCTCCAGCGCATCCCATGTGCGGAGGATGCGGTCGTCGTCCTGCAACGGCCAATGGATCAGGTACAGGTCGACGTAATCGACACCGAGACGTCCGAGGCTCGCGTCGAACGCTTTCAACGCCGGCTCGTAGCCCTGGTCCGCGTTCCACAACTTGGTGGTGAGAAAGATGTCTTCGCGGGCGATGCCCGAGTTCGCGATGCCGCGGCCCACGCCTTCCTCGTTGCCGTAGGCGGAAGCGGTGTCGATGTGCCGGTAGCCCGCCTCGTCCAGGGCGAATCCGACGGCGTGTTCGGTCTCGTCGTTGTCCGCCTGCCAGACCCCCAAGCCGAGCTGCGGGAGGATGGTTCCGGAATTCAGCACGATGCTGGGTACTCGAGGACTCATGCTGTCCAGGCTATCGACTGCGGCGGGGCCGTGAGGGGCACATGCATCGCCTGGCATCATGCGAAGGTGACTCGAATTCGGCTTCTGGCGACGGACCTCGACGGCACCCTGCTGCGGTCGGACCGCACGGTCTCCGCGCGTACCGCACAGGCGATGGAAGACGCGCGGCAGTCGGGGATCGAGGTGGTGTGGGCCACGGCCCGCGCCCGGCACTCCGTGCACGAGCTGGCGCAGTCGTGCGGGTTCCGCGGCAAGGCGATCTGCGCGAACGGCGCGGTCGTCCTCGACCTGGCGGACGGCACGCCCGTGATCACGGCGACGACGACCATCGCGATGACGTCGGCCGCTGCGGCGATGGACCGGGTGCGGACACTGATGCCGGGTGTCGTGTTCGCGAACATCGGCCCCACCCGTTTCGTCGCCGAACCCGCGTACGCCGCGCTGTGCGTCTTCGCCGACCACCACCGGCACCCCCACGAAATGGCACTGTCGGAACTTCTGCCCGACATCGACGAGCCGATGGTGAAGATCGTCGCCCGGCACCCCGAGGTGCCCAGCGCCGACTTGTACCGGGCGGCGGTGGCCGCCGGCGTCGACGGTGTGGAACTGACGCATTCCGGTGCGCCGTACGTCGAGATGGCGGCGTCCGGCGTGTCCAAGGCGAGCGCCCTCGCGGAACTGTGCGCGGTCGACGGCATCTCGACGGCAGAAGTCGCCGTCGCCGGGGATGCCATCAACGACGTCCCGATGCTGACGTGGGCGGGCACCGCACTGTGCCCGTCCAACGCGCTGCCGGAAGTCCTCGCCCTCGCCGATCGGGTCTTGCCGAGCAACGACGAAGACGGAGTCGCCGGCTACCTGGAAGGGTTGGTGAGCGCTGCGCAGTCGTGAATCGTCGCCGCCGTCGACCGCGAGATCCCGAGCACTCGGACCGTGGATCATGAGGGTGTGGACAGGCAGTGCCGGATCGACGATGCCGTGGTGCATTACGTCGAGCACGGGGTCGGTGTGCCGCTGGTGGCCCTGCACGGCGCCGGCGTGGATCATCGTGAGATCGAGGCGGCGATCGAGGCCGTCCTTCCCCGCGCGGGCTACCGGCGGATCTACCCGGACCTGCCGGGGATGGGACGCTCGACAACCGACGGTCTGAGCTGCAACGACGATGTGGTGGCGCTGCTCGGTGACTTCATCGATGGGCTCGGCGCGGGCCCGGTCATGTTGGTGGGGCATTCCTACGGCGCCTACCTGGCACGTGGCGTGGCCGCGCAGCGTCCGGAGGCGGTGCTCGGTCTGGTGTTGATGTGTCCGGTCGCCGAGCGGTCCCGAAACATGCCCGACCACAGCGTGGTTCGCCAGGACGCCGCTGCCTACGAGGAGCTCGACCGCGAGCAGCGGGCCGGGTTCGACGAGTACTTCGTGGTGCGAACGCCGGCCACTGCGCGCCGCTACCGCGACCACGTGGTGCCGGGGATGGCGCTCGTCGACGAGGACGCGCTCGGGCGGATCTTCGCCGGGTGGCCGGTCGACGTCGGGTCGAGCGCGTTCCCGGGGCCGACGCTGATCGTGGCGGGCCGCTGCGATTCGGTTGTCGGGTACGCGGACGCGGGCGAATTGGTCGAGCAGTATCCGCACGCGACCCTGGCGGTCATCGAGGACGCAGGCCATGCGCTGATGCACGAGCGGCCCGAATCACTCGCCGGGTTGTTGGGCGACTGGCTGGATCGGGTCGATCAGTAGCCGGTTGTCGCGTCCGGTTGCCTTTTCCAGTCGATTGAGTGTGCGCGGTCCGGGGTAGTCGGTCCGGGTATCTGCACGTCACGCTGTCCGTGGGAGTTCGACGATGAGAACCACACTTCAGATCGCGATCGCGGTGATCGTCGGCTACTGGCTGGGTCACGCTCGACTCACGGACCAGACGGCGATGCCTGCCGCAGAGAGCGACGACCGTCCGACGGACATGGTCGATCACGTCGCGAAGCTGCTCCAGTCATCCCCCGAGTTCGCGGCGCTCAGCGAATCGCTGCGCGATCAGCTCGTCGACGCCGTGAGGACGGCTGCCACGACCGTCCTCAGCGCCGCCGGCAACGGCAGCCCGGTCAGCGACGGCGGCGACGAGGCCGGCAGGACCGCCCCCGACGGGGACACCACGGAGGTGGCCGAAGACGTCGGCGCCGACGAGGGGGGCATCGACGAAGACTCGGATACGGCCGCCGACACGACGGCAGCGCGGGACGACGCAGACATCGGCAGCCCCGATGCCCCGACCCCGACCACCGCCGAGGTCCGCGGCTGGGCGCGTGGCCACGGACTTTCCGTCTCCGAGCGTGGACGCCTACCCGCCGAGGTCTGGGAGGCTTACTCTGCCGCCATCCCCACCCCGACCAGTGCCGAAGTCCGCGACTGGGCTCGCGATCACGGCATGGCCGTCTCAGATCACGGACGACTCCGCGCCGAGGTCTGGGACGCCTACACCACCGCTACTCACGCCGAGGGTTGAAGTCCGGGCGATTGCTCCGAGAAGGACCGGGAGGTGGCCCGTCGAGCGAGAACCGAGGAGAGCGTAACGCAATTGCGTGTGAATCAGATCACATGTATGCGTGGTTGCTCCAACATCTACGCGGCCGCCCGCGGCGGCGCCACCTCCAGATGACGAAGGCAGAATTCCCATGGCGACACCCTCGACCCCGACGGTCCCTGCGTCCACGCCTCGCACGGTGCGTCGGCCCGGCGTAATGAGCACTGCCGAGATCAAGGCGAGGATAGAAGCCATGTACGCCGACGACCGCCGACCCGACACGCCGACCGATCGCTGACGCGACGCCGACAAAGCCCGAGGGCCGCCGTCACCTGTGAGTATCGGATTCGGCGGTGGTGGGGAAGGGGCTGGGGCCGAGGGTGAGGGTGAATGAGGTCGGATGCAGGCCGACCTGGGGCCAGCTGGTGGTGGCCGTCAGAGATCCGGTGCGCGGGTAGGAGTCGATCCAGTACTGCGGCGTGGTTCGGTACGGCCCCGAATCCGTGTGGTCTTCGACCAGGTGGTGCGGGTCGGCGGTGCCGTCGAGGTTGTCGGCGAGGATCCGCACGGCCAGATAGGACCACTGCGCCGACGGGTCGCGCGGGTCGGTGAGGGGTCGGGTTTCGTGGCGGGCGAAGTCGGCGCGGACTCCGGTGATGCACAGCGTGAACTGCAGTAGTACCCCGGATGAGAATGCGGTGACCGCGGACAGTTCGAGCGTGAGGTCCTTCTCGGCCACGATCGGCTGCGCCGGGTGCACGGCGATTCCTCCGGTGGTGGGCGGCGCGAGGGCCGGCCAACGATGGCGGCGCATGCTTCATAGTCGCACTCTCCAGGCCGGTGGTGGCTGTGAGTTTCCTGAGAGTCCATCCCCGCAAACGGTATTCAGTGGTTCTCGTGTGCAGTGTTGTCCGTCAGGCGCCGATCTCGCCCGGCGGAGTCCTCAGAGGGCGGCGGCGGTCAGGCCGGCGACGCCGGCGACCGCGACAAGCATCAACAGGGCAAGCGGAGAAGAGCAGAGGACGGCGGCCCACACCAAGGCAGTCAGCAGCGCCAGGCCGATGGGTACGGCGATGCCCGCTTCCCGGCCCTCGAGGAGTGCCGGCTCATCCGGTGTGTTGCCGTCGCAGCCGGCATCGGGGGTGGGTGCTCGGTTCACAGGTACTCGAGTATGGGGAAGAGCGCGATCGCCGACACCATGATCCCCGCGACTCCGGCGACGATGCCCAGCAACGCCCGTAGTGAGGCCGCTTCGTCGTCGGCGACGGCGGTCCGCGTCGTGGCGAAGGCGCCGCACACCACCGCGCACAGGCCGAGCGCGAATCCGAGCCCGAATACCCAGAACGACGCGATCGACAACGCCCCTAATCCGATCGACACAGTGGGTAGCCGCGAGTTACTTCGACCCGGACGCTGACGTGGGGGCGTGGAGGGGTGATTGTCGCCGGTGGCATGTGGTTCGCACGGGGCTGCGGCGGTCATGATCCTCCTCCAAGGTGTCGGGTCGGCGAGCGCACTTCGGTGCGAGGCATTCTCGCGGTTCCGATTGGCGTCGACTACGAAGAATTTAGCACTCTCGATATTGGAGTGCTAATGATTTCTGGAACGAAATTGTGCTGCCGGCGACGCACGCGACATCAGGTGTGTTTCGGGATCGCGTCATTTCCCGCCGGAGTCCGGTGAGTGTCGCCATGCGTGGAGGAGGTCGTGGCGGAGGGCTGTCTTGAGGGCGTGTAGTCGTTCGAGGTCTGATGGTCTGGGGGTCATCGCGGCTTGGAGCAAGCGCAGGAACCTCGCCCGGTGTACGCCGAATTTGATGAACAGCTCTTCGGGGTCGGCGCCACCGTAGGGAGCCCATTCGATCGCGAAGGCGATCAGACCTCGCTCGGAGGGGCTCAATGACTGCACGCTGGAGAGAAAATCGCAGACATGGAGGGCACGCCGCACCCAGTCGATTTCAGGAGACCGTGGCGGAGTGTCCGCATGGCTGCGACGGCGGCGGGCTTCTTTGCCGATTCGGTTACGCGAGGTGCGGGCCCGGCAGGGAAGGCTCGATGGTGCGGGCGGCTCGGCAGACTTGATCGACAGCGTCGTGGGCGGCGGGGCAAGGTCTTCACGCATGGGTGCCTCTGATGGGTGACGAAAGGATCGGACCCCACGATGGTCCCGTATACCCACGCATTCGGGACCGACCATTCGACCGGGTGGGGTGCCTGTTTCGGTTCCCCCGGCGTCCCCCGAGATCTGCCGGATGCCGATATCAGTGTCTGTCGGTGCCGGGGTGGTGGTGTCTGTGGAGACGCAGGTTGCCCTGGCGCGCAGCCAAGCGCAGCCCCCGCCAACGATGGGTATCAGCTGGCGGGGGCGCTACACGGACAACCTCACGTAGTGACGAGCGGCGCAATTCCGATTTTCGGGAGCCGGAGCCTGGAAGTCCAGGCAGTGTGAGCCACGCCATCACAGAATTTTCTCGAGTACCGACCGGTTGTTGCGCGTGAAGGCCGTCTGTGGCCCGCTGTTCTCAGAGAGCGCAGTCCCGGCAGATCAGTAGATCGGGCTGGGCGAGGCGGGTGCGGTGGTGGACCAGGAAGCAACTGGTGCAGGTGAATTCGTCGGTCTGTTTCGGGATCACGCGGACGGTGAATTCTTCACCGGACAGGTCGGCGCCGGGCAGGTCGAAGGACTCGGCGGGGTCGGTGTCGTCGAGGTCGACTGCGGGTGACTGGGATTCCTTCCTGCTGGCCGTCAGTTGCTCGAGGGACATGTCCGTCGACTCGTCGGATTCGGTGACTCGGGGTGCGTCGTAGTCGGTGGCCATGTCTGCTGTACCTCATGCTCTACGTGAATGCCTGCGTGTTCGGCCCGCCAGACTAGAGGGCGGGCTGGTGTGACACACGCCCGGGTCTCGATTGCGTGGCCGCTGCTTCCTTTGCCAGAAGGCCTCGTGTCCGGCCAGGGTCCGGCGTCTGAGTGGATGCGCCTCGACAGGTGCGGGGTGAATCATTGTTCACCCTGTGGTGCACCATGGTGGAAAATATTCAACTCGTTGTGTTGGTGAGGTATCTGATGGATCCGATAGTCACAGAGTCCGAATTCCGCGGCGACGGTGTCACGCTTGCCGGCGACCGGTGGGATCCACCGACGCAGGGTGTGAGCGGAGCAAGCATCGACAGAAAGGGCGTGGTCCTGCTGCTGCACGGCGGCGGGCAGACGCGGCATTCCTGGCGAAACACCGGACGCACTCTCGCGGCGGACGGCTGGTCCGCCATCGCGCTGGATGCACGTGGCCATGGGGACAGCCAGTGGGCGCCGGACGGGGACTACGGGATCGATGCGCTGGTCGCCGATGTGACAGCGGTCATCGGCGAACTGGGCGAGAAGCCGGTACTGGTCGGTGCCTCGATGGGCGGTATGACGTCGTTGATCGGGCAAGGCGAGAATCCTGAACTCGCTCGTGGTCTGGTCTTGGTCGATATCGCACCGAAGGTCGAGACCGGTGGCACCGCGGAAATCATGGCATTCATGCGCAGTGGCCTCGACGGTTTCGAGAGCCTCGACGATGCTGCGGCAGCGATCGCGGCCTACACCCCGAACCGTGTCCGCAAGCCCAACCCGCAGGGGTTACGGAAGAACCTGCGCCTGCGTGACGGTCGCTGGTACTGGCATTGGGATCCGGAGTTCCTTCGCCAGGGCGACGAACCCACTCGCCAATCCGACTCGATCGTGCAATACGAACGCGCCCGGGATGCCGCAACCGCGATCACCGTTCCCACGATGCTCGTTCGTGGCAAGCAATCCCACGTGGTCAGCGAAGAGGGCGCCAAAGAGCTGCTCGAATTGATCCCGACCGCCACCTTGATCGACGTCGCCGGAGCGGGTCACATGGTGGCCGGCGACGACAACGATGTCTTCAGCGGCGGTTTGAAGGGGTTCCTCGACGACGAGGTTGTGGCAACGCGTCGCTGAGGCCACCACGGCCCGCGAACCCGGTCGGGCGTGGGCTGGTCGGCACCCCTGCCCCGCGCCCACCTGGACGGCGGGCGCGGGGCAGGGCCGTGCCTTGGTGTCAACCCATGCAACGCCCTTTCACGGCTCGCGAGCGGTGGAAGTGGTGCCTTGCGAACGATTCTCGGTCGCAGCTCACGTTCCGGATATCCACATGACGAATCTTCCTGTGTCACCTGTCAACAGGTGCTCAGCTCTTACGCTTTCGGACAATTGAAGTCGAGTCCTCTGCTTTCGCGCGCTTTTCGGCGCGACGCTCCTTGAGCGCCCGTGCAGACTGCTTGGAACTCTTGACGACGGATTTGTCGGCCATTGTCGGTCCTTTCCGATCGGCAACCGCTAACCGACCCCGACCATACCCAACAAAGGAAAAAAGTCCAGTTCGGCGCGCATTGCACGGAAGTGTTCTGCAGCCCGAAATATCAAGACATGCAGGAAATCTCATGAGACTTGCATATTCCGTCCCGGTGGCTATGGTGCATGTCAACGATCAACGGCATCTACCGGAGGACTGAAATGTGAGTGCAGCAACCGATCGTCAGTGGGCGGTTCGTGACGCTGTTCTGGGCTGGCTGGTGGCGAAGGCGGCCGAGGGATACCGCAGCCCGATCCTGGACCCGGACGCCATCGGCGACACGGTCGGGTGGGTGCCCTCACCTCTCACCCGAGACGAGGTCGCCGACGCGTCCAATTATCTCTACCGCGAGGGGTATCTGACCGGTGTGCCGGTGATGGGACTCGGAATTCCCCGACCGATGCTGACGGTGGCCGGTCGACGTTTCGCTGAATCCCGTAAATCACTTCGTCTGAACGAGGATTCGAGGGACACCGCAGCCACAGCGCGATGAGCCGCGGCGCCGGGTCAGGGTGAATGGCTGAATGACGTGTGTTCGGTGTCGAGTTGTTCTTGGCTGGCTGCCCAGGTGGCGAGGAGTTTGAGGGCGTCGGCGGTGGGTGTGTCTGCCGGGGCGGTGTAGATGTTCAGGTGCAGTCCGGGTTCGGAGGGCAGTTCCATGGCCTCGAAGTCGAGGTCGAGTTGGCCGACGGCGGGGTGGCGCAGGCGTTTGCGGCCGCTGCGGTGGAAGCGGACGTCCTGGGAGGCCCATCGCTTGCGGAACAGTTCGCTCTGGGTGGAGAGCTCCCCGACCAGTGCGATGAGTGCTTTGTCGTGGGGGTTGCGGCCGGCTTCGAGGCGCAGCATGGCGGCGGCGTCCCTGGCGATCTGGTCGTAGTCGACGAAGAATTCGGCGGCGTGAGGGTCGAGGTAGACGAACCGGGTCGTGTTGACGGGTCGGCGGGGGTCGGCGAGGACGGGGGAGTACAGGGCGCGGGCGAGTTGATTCATGGCGATGATGTCGTGGCGTCCGTTGCGGATCCACGCGGGTGCTTCGGTGATGGCGTCGAGAACTTGCTGTAGTACCGGTCGGACGGTGGTCGGTGGGGTCCGACGGGGGCGCCGGGCAGTGCCCGCCTGTGATTGCCGGGCCAGGGCGAACAGGTGATCGCGTTCGGCGTCGTCGAGTTGCAGGGCACCGGCGAGGGAGTCGAGGACACTCTCGGATGCGCCGGAGAGGTTCCCGCGTTCCATCCGCACGTAATAGTCCACCGAGACACCGGCGAGGAGGGCGACCTCTTCGCGGCGCAGCCCTTTGACGCGGCGGTTCCCGCCGTACACGGGCAGGCCGCTCTGTTCGGGGGTGATGCGTGCCCGGCGCGAGCTGAGGAACTCGCGGATCTCGGTACGCAGGTCGATCGTGCCCATGGGTCCACCGTAGGCAGCTGCCGGCCCGGGAGGGAGGTACTGGCATTACCCGGAAGATCCGTCACTCCCTGCGTGCGGCGGATCGGGGTCCACTGGTGGGCATGAAAGCTACGTATATGTACGGCGCGGGTGATGTCCGCGTCATCGACGTCGCCGACGCGACCCTGCAGCAGCCCACCGATGCACTCGTGCGGGTGGTCCGGAGCTGCGTGTGCGGCAGCGACCTGCACCCCTACCATTCGATGCCGGCCGATCCGGGTGGTACGTCGATGGGGCACGAGTTCATCGGGGTCGTCGAGGAGGTCGGCGACCAGGTGGCGACCGTGCGACCGGGTGATTTTGTGATCGCACCGTTCGCGGTCTCCTGTGGTATCTGCGTGTTCTGCCGCGCCGGGTTGCAGACGTCCTGCGTGCGCGGCGGGTTCTGGAACGACACCGCACTGGGGACGGCGGGCGGTCAGGCCGAGGCGGTTCGAGTCCCGCTGGCCGACGGCACCCTGGTCGCGGTGCCGGTGGACGAGCAGTCCGATGAGGCGCTGCTCGCCTCGCTGCTGACGTTGTCGGATGTGTACGGCACCGGCTGGCACGCGGCGGTCCGTGGCGGCGTCCGCGACGGCAGCGTGGTGACGGTGATCGGTGACGGCGCCGTCGGACTGCTGGCGGTGCTCTCGGCCCGGCAGCTCGGCGCCGAGCAGATCGTGCTGATGGGACGGCACGAGGCGCGGACCGATCTGGGGATCGAGTTCGGTGCCACCGAGGTGGTCGCCGAGCGCGGTGCGGAGGGCATCGCCGAGGTCCGCGAGCTCACCGGTGGGCTGGGCAGTGAGATCGTGCTCGAGGCGGTCGGGCACCGGCCCGCCTACGACCAGGCCGTCGGCGTGATCCGCCCCGGCGGGGTGATCAGCCGCGTCGGCGTACCTCAGTACGAGGACGCTCCGGTCGGGTTCGGCACGCTTTTCGGCCCCAACATCACGCTGACGGGCGGACCCGCCCCGGTCCGCGCCTACATCGAGCAGTTGCTGCCGGCGGTACTGGACGGAACCGTGCAGCCGGGTCGGGTTTTCGACCGCACCACCGGTCTCGACGACACCCCGCAGGCCTACGCCGCCATGGATGCCCGCGACGCGCTGAAGGTAGCGGTCCGGCCGTGAGCGTCGCCGCCGTCCGCGGCGCCCCACCCGCGGCTCCTGCTCCCCGTCGCGGATCACCGAAAACTACAACGTCTTCGATTTCGATTTCACCGCAGGCGAACTCGCGGCCATCGACGCCCTCGACACCGGTGTGCGCGGCGGCCCCGGACCCGACGACGTCACCCGAGAGAAGTTCGGGATCGACATCCCCGAACTCTGAGGAGCACTCCATCTCGAAGCAGCGGGGTGCGGAGATGTCCTCCAAATTGACCGCGCCGAAGCTGGGGCGCAGCCGGATCAGGGTCTCGACGATCTCGTCCGGGTCCTTGGTGTCCAGGACCAGGGGGATGGAGTTCAGGCCGGCGAAGTTCTTGAACAGCGCGGACTTGCCCTCCATCACGGGAAGGGAGGCGCGGGGGCCGATGTCACCGAGGCCGAGGACCGCGGACCCGTCCGAGACGACGACCACGAGGCGGTTGGTCCAGGTGTACCGGTCGGCGAGGGTCTCGTCGGCCGCGATGGCGCGGGAGACCTGCGCGACACCGGGGGTGTAGGCGATCGACAGATCACGCTGGCTGTCCAGTGGGGTGGTCAACTCGACGGACAGCTTGCCCCCGAGATGTCCCGCGAAGATGACGTCGTCGGTCAGCGCGACCTGCTGGGGTGTGGTGGGGGCGGACACTATGGCCACGGAACCTCTCTTCTCTGTCTTCTCGGTTTGATGTTTCAGGCGACCATCGGCGCCATGCCCAGGATCATCAGAACGGATCCCCCCGCCGCGGTCCTGACGCCGGACCGCCGTTCGCGGCGCGGGGTGGAGCGATAGAGATGCAGCGTCAACAGTGCCCAGCACACGAGCATGAGCAGTGGGACCCAGCCCGTCGAGATTCCTGCGCCACCGTGGTGGTGGCCCGACGGCACCGGCACCGCCGCCGAGGCGGGCGCGGGTGCCGGCGTCAGGAGCAGTAGAACTCCCATGGCGGTGAGATCCACCGCGCAGGGAACGGCGGTCCGACGGTGCATGCTCTCACCGGTGACGAACACGGCGAGGGCAATGAGGACGGCACCCTCGAGGAGGTGAATCCCCGCTGGCACGCCGGGGATCATCATCGCGACCATGAACACCGCCATCGCGCCGTGCGCGATCCGCACCCGGCAACCCGTTCCGTGCGACCGCCACATCGGCACGACGGCCCCGACCGCTCCGACGAACATCGCTGCGTTCGCGACGGCGATACCGAACATCGTCACTCTCGGATCTTCTTCTGTTCTCGGCCCTCGACGAGAGTGCCGAGGGCCGAGCACACTACGGCGCCACTGGGTAGTGGCTGGTGATGGCAACCCGGTTCCAGGCATTCATCACGATCGCAAGCCAGCTGATCGCGGACACTTGATCGTCCGTGAGTGAGCCGTCATCCCAGGTGCGCCGTTCCGGAACGGCGAGACCGGTGACCTGTTCGGCGAGAGCGAACGCAGCGCGCTCCTGGTCACTGAAGTACTGCGCCTCCCACCACGCCGCGACGACTGCGAGTCGATCCGCCTTCTCTCCCTTGGCCAGAGCATCGCGGGTGTGCATGCGAAGGCAGAACGCGCAGCCGTTCAGCTGGGAGACGCGGATCTTCACCAACTCCACCAGGAGCGGATCTACACCCGCCGCGTCCAGAGCGGATTTCACTTCGGCGTCCAGCGTCACCAGACCCTTGTAGACGGGCGGGTGCTGCTTGCCGATATTTACGCTGCTCACAATGTTCCTCTTGGGTTGGTTGTCGGACGGTTTCGGGCCAGACTGTTTCAGTCGATCGCCCGGTTGACGTGTGCTGCTATGGCCTCGTACATCCGCCGTGTCGTCTCGGTCGCGTCGGTCATGATGTCGTAGCCGTGGTCGACACCTCGCACCTCGACGTATTCGGCGAGCGCGCCGACCGCCGCGAGCTGGTCCGCATATCGCTTGGCTTCGTTGCGCAGTCGGTCGAACTCCGCGGTGATGACCAATGCCGGTGCGATACCCGCGATTCCGGTGGAATTGTCTCCCCAGGCCGGTGAGACGAACCGGTGGCTACGCTGTGCGCGATCGGGAGTGTAGGCGGTGTCGAAGACCTCACACAGCCAAGGCTGCAGGACGGCCTTCGAGCCCAGCGGTGACGGCTTGCGGGAGGGTGGCGTCACGATGTCGAGCGGCGGGTAATGCAGAATCTGCAACGAGATGGCGGGGCCGCCGTTTTCCAGCGCCATCCGGGACACGGCTGCTGACAGATTGCCTCCCGCGCTCTGGCCGCCGACGCACAACCGCGTGCCGTCCCAATCACGCTCCGGTGCGGATGCCCACTGAACTACGTCGTAGAACTGTTCGACGGGCGTCGGAAATCGCTTGTGCGGGGCCAACGCGTAGTCCGTATTGAGGACATAGACATTGGCATGGGCGGCAAGGAAGCGGCACCAGGCGTCGTCCTGTTCTCGGTGCCCGACGACGAAGCCGCCGCCGTGAGCGTTCACATAAACCCCAGGGGTTCCTGAAGGCGACTGTGGGGGATAGATGGTCGCGGCGACCGGACCGTGACGCGTTTCGATGCTGATGTCGGTGATGCGGATGGAAATTTCAGGGAACCGAGGTTCGCGGTCGGGGTGGATCGCAGAGTTGATCTTGGCGGCGAACCTGCGGGCAACGATGTCTGCCACCGGCCGTCGCGACAGTATTGACATGAATCCTCATTTCGTTTCGATTCGATCGCACGACGTAGTCGCGGCGGCGGTCAGCCCTGGTGCCGGCGCGCGCTGGGGTGGCGCAGGTGATCGCGGGCCACGATCTCTTCCGGTTCGAGCATGGTGATCATGTCCACACCGGGAGCGCAGATGCACACTGCGACAAACCGGCTCCAGTTGCTCGAATCCGGGTTTGAAACCTGGTAGTGCACGACGTCGCCTCCCGGCTCCCAGAATGCCTCGCCCGCAGCGATTTCCCGGGGTTCTTCACCTTCCAGCTCGAAGAAGATCTTGCCCTCCAGCACGTAACCGAACACCGGTCCGGAGTGGCGATGTGGCGCGAGTCCGGGGTCGGCCGGTGGGAGTTCGACGAGTTGCGTCATCGCGTGCGAACCCTCGGGGATAGCGGGTGGAGTAGCGCAGAGGAGATCGGTGACCTCGACGTTTCCTTTAGCCAGCATGGGTGTGTCCTTTCAGAAGGTAGCGTTGGCACGGCCGCGGGATGCGGCCCGTCCTCGTGGGTTGGTAGATCAGTGTGGTGTGTGACCGAGTTGCTCGCCTTCCGCGCCGAACGTGAAGTGCGTTGGCAATTCGCCCGTCTCGTCCAGTCCGAAGAAGGCCACGTACGAGCGCAGGGACGTGATGTCGCGATGATCGGCAATGGTGACCGCTGCGCAGGGCGTCGCCTTGTTCCGCGAGGCGAAAGCGTAGATCCCGGGGCGCAATTGGTAGGTTGTGCACTCGTCGGTGTCCGCGAGGCCGGCCGCGGGCCCGGCCAAGCAGTGCCACGTGTACGAGTAGGGTCCGAGGTAGATGTGCTCGTAGCTGTGTTCGCCGCTGTAGGTCCACAGCACCCGTCGACCCAGGAGGGCGGTCGTGGGTGCCGGCTCCGGTCCGCGCGTCTCGAGTCCCTCGATGCATCCCTGCAGGAAGTTGTGCTGCACCCGGGTCCGACCTTCGGTCGGCTCTCCGATCGTGCTCACGATGGCCAGGCTGCGCCCGTGCTCGAAGTCGAGGACGAGGCTGACCGCTGCATTCGGCACGTCCACACGATGATGGAATTGTGTGTACACCAGTCCTTCCGCGACGTCGAAGGCCTCGTAATCGTCCTTGCCCGAAACCACTGGGTGCGGGTCGCCGGCTCCGGGTTCGTAACTCCATTCGACGGTGGTCGTGTCGAAGCGATGCGACACCCGGCTACCGTGGGAGTTCGTGAACACGATCTCGCGGCCGGCCACACTGTTCGATGTGACGGCTTTGTTGCCGTCGAATCCTGGCTCGAGTCTGTTCAGCGGCGGCCAGGTCCTGGTGTCGGAGAAATCGACGGAATAGGTGGTCATGCGTGTGTTCCCCGTTCATAACGTGAGATAGACCTCGAGAGCGCTGGGCGCGTGCCGCGTTCAGGTGAGGACTGGGTTCTTCTCGACATCCCAGCTGACATGCAGCGACTCCGGACCTCGGAACGAGGTGTTCGGAACGTAGTGGAAATCCTGCTGGTCGAGAGTCATGTGAGGCAGGCGTCGCGTCAGCTCCTCCAGATAGATGACCATCTCGAGCCGGGCGAGATGGTTGCCCAGGCACATGTGCGTGCCCGATCCGAATGCGATGTGCGCTTTGGCGTCTCGGTCGATGTCGAACCGCTCGGGATCATCGAACACCGTGTCGTCCTGGTTCGCCGACGCGATCACCATGAGGATCTTTCCTCCGGCGGGAATCGTCACGTCGCCGACCTGCACGTCTTGCTTCGCGACTCGGCGCCAGGCGGCCACCGAGGGATTCAGCCGCAGGCACTCCTCGACCGCCGCGGGGATCAGAGACGGCTGGGCACACAGTCGATCCCACTGGTCGCGGTTCCTCAACAGAGTCACGACCGCGTTCGCGGTGGCATTCGTCGTAGTTTCGTGGGCGGCCATCGCGCCACCCATGACGTTCGTCTGCAGCCATGTGTCCGAGATGACGTCCGGGTGTTCGCGCTGCATCTTGATCGCATGGCCCAGCCACCCCGGCGGATCGTCGAGTTCCTTGAGTTTCCCGATGACGCGGTCACCCATCTCCCAGAACTTGCCCAAGCCGTCGGCGGCACGCACCTGCTCCTCGGGAGTGGGCCGTCCCCAGACGAATTCGGTCATGGACGTGGCCAGTTTGCGTACGGTGTCGACGTCCTCCTCGGGAATTCCCAAGAACTGCAGAGCGACCAAACAGGGTATGTCCCAGAGCATGTCGGCGACGAGATCGGCATGGCCCTGCTCGATGAAGCGATCGATATACGCGTTCGTGGTCTCCCGGATGTAGGGAGCAAGCGGGTCGATACGGTCGGGCATGAAAGCTGGAGCGTTCAGCCGCCGGTATTGCCGATGCATGGGCGGGTCGGAATCTGCGAGAACGGGACAGGGCGCGAAGTCGTATTTGCCGAGCTGCGCGCCCGCCTCCTCGGAAGGGGGCGTGACCGGTGTCAGCGTGATGGCCGCGGAGAACTGATTGAATTGGCTGAAGACTGATTTCACGTCTTCGTGCCGCGTGACGACCCAGTAGTCCGAGTCGTCGTTGTAGAACACTGGTTGGCTCTCGCGGGCCCACGCCAGCGAGGCTCCCGGATTCTCCTGATATTCGCGGTCGAAGAACGAGAATCCTGCGGCGGTATGAGCGATTGGGCACCCAGTCCTCGGTTCGCTGCTGCTTACTGCGGCGCTATCCATGGGTATCTTGCCTCTCTTCGGTGGGCTGTCAGAGGTCGAGTTTGATCTGTGGACACGCGGCTCTACTGATGCAGATCATCAATGTGCTGTTCTCTTCCTGCTCTGCGGGACTGAGAACTGAATCGCGGTGATCGGCCAGGCCGGACACGATATTTGTTTCACACGTTCCGCACGTACCCTCGGAGCAGGAGAATGGCGCGGGTATGCCGACGGCCCGTGCCGCGTCGAGAATTGTTTGATCCGGTCCGACCGAGACGGTGATACCGCTGCGCACGAATTCGACTTCGAAGTGTTCGAGGACGGGCGCGTCCATTGGAGTCTTGGGAGTGAATCTCTCCAGGTGAACCTCGCCGACGTTGTCGAGCTCGGCGGCCATCGCCTCCACGGCGCACAGCAGTCCCTCCGGTCCACACACGTACACCGCGGTATCGGAAGTGACCCCGGCAAGGATGCGAGCGAGATCGATGCGGCCGTGGACGTCTGCCGGAAGCAAGGTCACGCGCTCGCCGTGAGCCTGCTTCAGGTCGTCGGCGTAGGCCATGTTGCGGCGGCTGCGGCCTCCGTACACCAAGGACCATTCGGCACCTGTTCGATGGACCGAGGTGATCATCGGGAGAAGTGGGGTGATTCCGATTCCGCCGGCAATGAACAGATACCGGGATGCTGCGACGAGGTGAAAGTTGTTGCGTGGTCCACGGACGGCGATGCTTTCGCCTTCGCGGAATTCGTGATGGATGCGCGTGGAACCGCCGCGGCCGTCGGGTTGGTGCAGGACGCTCACCTGCCATGAGCGCAGGTCACCGGGTTCACCGCTCAGGGAGTACTGCCGGACCATGTCCGGTCCGAGAACGAGGTCGATGTGTGAACCCGGGGTCCACTCGGGGAGGTCTCGACCGTCTGTGCGGACGAGAGTCAGCTGCGTGATGGTGTCCGTGATCGGCGTCTTGGCCTTGATCTCCATCGCGAGGTCCTCGGAGGCCTGATTCTCGGTGTCCGCCCGGCGAGGCTGTCGACCGGGGTGTCCGGTCTCGAACTGCGATGCCATGGGGACTCCTTCGAATTTCGGCCGGATGCGCCGGCGTGGACTGTGTTGCCTCGAGCCACGTCGGCGATGCGGTGGACGTGTGCGTGCCGGCTGACCTCTGCAATCTGCCTCACTATGCGACTACCTACATGGGGTAGATCACGGTAGGCGGTACGGAAGTTGCGGATGCCCGTACCGGTTGCGTCGGGCGGCGCACGTGGCGAAACTGCCCTGACCTGCGATGTCTTACCGCGAGAGTCGTCGGGTGTCCGACCGGGATAGATCGGTAGTCAGAGGGACTGTCCGATGTACCACGACGCGATCTGGCTCCGCGAGACGAACCCGAGGCGCGTCATGATGTTCTCGACGTGGCTCTCGACGGTGCGCACGGAGATGACCAGCGCCGCTGCAATCTGTGGGCTGGTCATCCCTTTCGATATCAAGGCTGCGATCTCTCGCTGCCGACTCGTGAGCACAGGTGGTTCGTCCTCGGGAACCGAATCGGCGACCTGTTCCGCCAAGGCGTAGGCGATGAATCCCGTCGGGGATCGCTTTGCTCCCGCCCGTAGAGCGGTCGACAGCGCCCGGGGCGTCATGGACTGCTCCAGCTGACCGCGACAGGCGGAGTGATAGCCGGTGAGTGTCGGCCCGAACGCCATCAATTCCGTGCCCGTGCGTCGCCAAAGGCTTCGAGATCCGCCGATCAGCTGCGCCGCTCGCTCGAACCGACCGGTCGATCCCGCTATCCAGGCGAGAAGCTCGGTCATCAAGGCGGTGCCCAATGACGGATCGAAGTCGCGGTGATCGCGTAGCGCGTCGATCGCGGCCGCGTTCGCTGCGGTGAAGTGGCCCTGAATCCAGTGGTCGAGTCCCTGGCACCACTTCAGGTAAGAGCGCGCCCATCGTTCATTGCGCTGTTGGGACACGGTCAGCGCCGACGTGCTGACGGCCAGCGCGTCCGCGCTGCGGCCGCCGAGGGACAGCACGACGGCGTATTCGAAGGACGCCATCAGCCATTCGGCGGTCTCACCGACGGCAGCCAGCTCTCGCAGTGCGACCTCGAACCGACTCTCGGCCTCGGCAAGGTCGCCGCGAAGCTGTGCGGCGAGTCCCCGGAGGCCGAGGCAGTGGGCCGCCGCGTCAGCGAGGTGAAGTCGCGACGCCACCGCTTCGCACTCGTCGAGGCGCTGTGCAGCCGCTGTGTGGTCGCCTTGGAGAAGGCTCACCCTGGCTGCGACCCAGAGCGCCGTGGCCCGGGCGGGCGTGGGCGCTCGGTCGACGTCGGGTGCGTCGAGTGCTTCGTCCGCCCATCTGCGACCCTCGGCGATATATCCATCGGCGTACCAGCGGTACCGCAGTCCGGCGACCAGCTCGAGCTGATAGTCGTCGCCCGGGGAGGCGGTGTCGAACGCGGCATTGAGATTTTCCCGCTCGACGCGCATCCATTTGGCCGAGGCTGCTTGGTCGGGCCCACACCAGGAACGTTCCAGGTTCTCGACCACGTCGAGAAAGTACTGACGATGGCGGCTGCGGAATTCCTCCGAGCCGCCGGTCAATGCGAGTATGTCCGCGCCGTACGCCCGGATGGTTTCCAGCATCCGAAAGCGCATCGACGATTCCTGGCCCTCGACGACCAGGATGGACTGATTGACAAGGGAACTCAAGAGATCAAGCGTGGTTGTCGCCTGGTGGCCGCCGTCCTCGGGGTACCCGTCGCCGCACACACCCTCGGCCGACGTCAGGTCGAAACTGCCCGCGAAAACGGATAGGCGCGCCCACAGATGACGTTCCGGTTCGGTGCAGAGTGCAAAACTCCAATCTACGAGCGAGCGGAGAGTCTGTTGACGCGGCGCGGCCGACCGACTACCGGTAGTGAGCAGCCCGAATCTGTCCGTGAGACGTTCCAGAATCTGGTCGAGCGAAAGAATGCGCATTCGGGCGACCGCGAGTTCGATCGCCAGCGGAATTCCCTCGAGTTGAATGCACAAACGCGCCGCCGCAGCAGCGTTGTTCTCGTCGAGGACGAAACCGGGACAGGCGGCCTCTGCGCGTTCCTGGAGCAGTCGGATCGACTCGAACTGCGGCAAGGATTCGACGCTGACCGGCGCCGCGTCGACGGGAACGGTGAGCGGAGGTACCGGATAAAGGAATTCTTCTGTCACGGACAGCGACGTGCGCGTGGTGACAAGAACTCGCGTCGAGGGCGAGTGTCGCAGCATTTCGCTGATCAGTGCGACGGCCCCTGGGAGTACGTGTTCGCAATTGTCCAGGATGAGCAGTATCTCGCGGTCGCGAAGATAGTCGATGAGTTTCGAAGTGGTGTCACGATTCGACTGGTCCACAATTCCCAGTGCGTGGACGACTGCGGCCGACACGTCGCCTCCGTGCGATACGGACGCCAATTCGACAAAGTAGACGCCGTTTGCGAATAGGTGATTCATCTCGTCGGCGACTTGCAACGCCAATCGGGTCTTGCCGACCCCTCCCGGCCCGGTCAAACTCACCAGCCGTCCCGCCGCCAGACGGTCGCGGATCTCTTTTCGCTGCTGACGCCGACCGATGAAGCTGGTTGCGGTGGAGGGTACGTTGCCGCTGCGAGTTCTCGCCTTTGACACGACACCTCCACCTTGCCACAGTCGTATTGAAAGTATCGTAACCCTGGCGGTGATACGTCTGTAGGCCGAAACCGGTCGAAGACGGTCTTCAGGGACCGTTCTCCACGTCCTTCGCTTCCTTCTGGTTCTGCAACGGGTGTGATAGAAGATAGGCACGGATTCGTCGCGTGGCGATCCGTTAACCGCGAGGGCGATCCACATTGCGCGAGAGTTTTTCCGGCACCGAATCCAGCGGCGAGCAGCCGGAGCGTCACCCAGGACATCGTGACTGGGATGCGTTGTCCCATGCAGTGTCCGACGCGTATTTCCCGCACGAGCTCACGCCTCTCGAAGCCCCTTGTCCCGCTACAGCTCCTGGGGTCTCGGCTCTGCATCTCGGACCGCTGCGCATCGTCCGAATCAATTGGGGTGCTGATGTTGCCGTTCACAGTCAGCATCCCGGCGCGATCGGGATCAACATTCCGCTTCGCGGAGAGCTCGAGACCCGAATCCGAGGGCGACTCGTCGTGTCCACCCAGGGCTTCGCCACGGTCAACCCCGCCGATACGCCAGCTGATATCACACGTTGGCCCCGTGCCTGCACGATTCTCGGCGTCAAGATCGATCGGGACTTCGTCCAACGCGAGTTGTGGCGGGTGACGGCCCGAGCCGACGCGGAAATCCCCGATCAGATCGATCTGCGCAGGCCCGCCGCCGCCAGCTGGTTTCGACTGCTGACCAGCATCGCCGATCAGCCCGTCGATGACACACTATTGACCAATCCGAATGTGGCACAGGGACTGGCGGTATCACTCACAGATGGATTCCTGCTCGCTGTCGTCCCGAACGAGACCGAGGATCGCTACGCCGTTCGGCCCCGGATCGTCACGCGTGTCATCGATGCCATCCACGCTGAGCCCGACCGTCTGTGGACCGCATCGGAGATGGCTGACGTTGCCGGGGTCAGTGTGCGGCGCCTGCAGGAGGGCTTCCGCCTTCACCTCGGTAAGACTCCCCGCGAATGCCTGACCGAGATCCGTCTCGCCGGCGTTCGGTCCGAACTCGACTCAGGCTCGGCCTGTTCGGTAGCCGACGTTGCGCTGAAGTGGGGCTTCACTCATTTCGGCCGGTTCGCCGCCGCGTTCCGGCAGCGCTACGGCGTGCCGCCATCTTCGCTACTGCATTGACCCGGCACGCACGGCCAGTCGAAGAGCTGGTTCGGCCACTCCCGTGAATGGCCCACGAATTCAGTGTCCAAGTGGCCCACGTGGCGTCTCACCAACGTACTAGCCTCGAAGGATGCTGGATGCTTGAACCGTCAAGGTTCTAGATCTCGTGAGTCACGGCGTCGTCGATTCACCCTTGGACGCATTGCGATGCACGACGCAACCGGCGATCACCATACATCCCAGCGCGACAGCACAGGGGCCAACCGTCGCTGCGACGATCCGTCCTGCGATCGCTACGAAACGAGGATTCCATGCAAGCGGTCATCACCCGTGATCAGAAATCCGGTGTCAGCGGACTGTCGGTGGCGGAAGTTCCGTACCCTCATGCGGCAGAGAACGACGTCATCGTGCGCGTGCACGCCGCGAGCTTCACTCCCGGTGAACTCGACTGGCCCGGCACCTGGACCGACCGTGCGGGGCGCGACCGCACACCGGCCATTCCCGGACACGAAGTCTCCGGAGTCGTCGCGGAATTGGGTTATGGCACCACAGGTTTAACTGTCGGTCAGCGCGTCTTCGGAGTCACCGACTGGGCCCGCAACGGTACGCTCGCCGAGTACGTCGCGGTCGAGGCCCGCAACCTGGCGCCGCTGTCGGGCGGCATCGGTCACACCGTGGCCGCCTCTGTTCCGATCTCCGGGCTCACTGCCTGGCAGGCGTTGTTCGACCACGGGCGACTCGCCGCCGGGCAGACCGCACTGATCCATGGTGCCGCCGGCGCGGTCGGTTCGATGGCAGTGCAGCTGGCGCTCGAGGCCGGCGCTCGGGTCATCGGCACCGGACGTGCACGACACGGCGACACGGTTCTCGGCCTCGGCGCCCACTCATTCGTGGATGTGGATCGACACCGGATCGAAGATCTCGACGAGGTCGATCTGGTACTCGATGTCATCGGCGGCGAAACGCTCGACCGCTCAGCGAACCTGGTGCGTCCCGGTGGTGTCCTCGTCACCATTGCGGAGCCCGCTCGGGTTGTGCCCGAGCACGGACGGGCGATATTCTTCGTCGTCGAACCCAACCGTTCGTGCCTGATGCGCATCGAACGCCGGATCCGGGATGGCCGCCTGCGGCCACCTGCGGTCACCGTGCTGCCTCTCTCTGACGCCGTCGCGGCCTTCGATCCCAAGCACCGAGTGGGTAAGCCGGTGATCCAGTTGGCGACAGATGATCTGGGCAGCAACGGAACAACGGCAAGCACGCGGTTGACGGAACCTGGCCATCGTTTCGCCGATCTGCCCGCCTGATCGAGACCGCTGCAAGGGATTAGGGGAACCATGTCAGAATCGAACATGCAGCCGACCGTGCAATCGGCCGTGAGACAGAAGAAGACGCACCCGTCGCGGCATCCGGAACCGGGGCGATCGCGACACCCAGAATTGGCCTTTCCTGGTGTGCTGCTCGGTGCAACTTTCGTGGTCGGCATATTCGGAGCCCTTGCGATCATGTTGTCGGCTGCCGCTTCCCTCATGAAGGGAGAATTCGGACAAACCTACAGCGAATTGTTCGTCTCGGCCGGCGAAAACGACATACTCGCGCGCATTTCATGGGCACTTGGGGACATGACGGAACCCCAGTCCTATGCATCAGGAATCACGTCGATCGGATTGCTGTGTGGTGCAACAATTGCCTGGTTGGCGTGGAGGGCTCGCAAGCGGTGGGCAGGGATGCCGACGGCGTATGGCACCGGACTGTGGCCCTGGGTGCTGGGGTCGTCGATGTTGAGCCTGACACTGTCCAATCTCCTATTCGGAGGGATGCTGGATCAGGGATGGCAACCCACCTTCGTTCCGTTCGTATCCGTTCCGGCGTTACTCGTTCTCGTCTACGGCCGAGGGTGGGCAGTGCTCGTCACCGGCGCCGTCTCGGGTGCCGTCACCACCACACCGGTAGCGATTCTGTTGATTCAATTCGTCAGCAGCCCGCTCGAGCTGCCAGGTGTAGTCGCAATCACCGCCTCGATGTCACTGAGCGCGGCGGTGACGTTCACCGTCAGCCGCTATCTGCCGTGGATGCAACTCCCGGCCGCCCTCACGCCTGACGCGGATCATCAGCAGCCTCTACCGACGGTCGTGGGAGCACCCGGTGTTGTGAAGGATGCATTCTGGACTGTCCGCCGCGTTCTCGTCGACTTCACCGAGGCGCAGTTCTGTGCGAACGAGTGGGCCAGCTTGGGTGTAATCCTCGGGGTATGTGTGGCTTTCATATTGAACCCGCTGCTCCCGGCGTTCGGCACGGAGCTACTGCCCCAGATTCTGTTTTCCCAAGCTCTCGCGTCGGCACTCGGCGTCGTGATGTGGCACCGGCGCTACCGGGGTGGAGGTTGGGCCCCGACGTTCATCCCGGTGGTTTCGGTGGCACCGGCTTCGGTCATCGCCTTCGACGGGAGTGCGTTATCCATCGTGGTGGGCGCGGCAGGCGGCGCCCTACTGGGCCCCGTCTTCGCCATGCCGATCATGAGCCGGCTACCGAAGGACTTCCATCCCTTTATCGGGGTCACGGTCTCGATCGCGATCACCAGCGCGATCGTCGTCACTGCAATCCGACTGCTGTCCGGTGGCTGACCTGAACCAGCTTGCCTTCACCCGTGCCGAGTGACTCGCAATGCGCGTACCTCGCTCGCTGGGACGTGGTCCCCGGGTCCAAAGCTCCCTCGTCCCGACCAGATGTGTGAAACTTCCATGAACTCTCGCGAATACCGCCGGTGGCGTCAGAGGCGTCGTGCCGCGTGGATCGATGCGAACCGCAAACGCAACCATCCTGACCCCGAGGCGGAGCGCCTTATCGAATTCGCCATGATGTGGGCACCTTTCGGTGGTGCGACCGAGGAGGACATCCTCGTGCGCTTCGGAATGACAGGGCGCCGCTTCGTCGAGCGATTGTGGCAGGTCATGCCCGAAGCGGACTGCGCCCAGGACGACGTTCACATCTTGGCGAGCGTATACCCGCACCACAGCCGCACGGGTGCGTCGGGCAGCTGACCGTCCTACCGGCCCACCTGTGCGATGCGATGCCGGCGTGTGACGTGCCCTTGTCCGAGCGGATTCTCGACCAGGCGGGGGCGTACGTCTTCGCGCGGGCCTGCGCTGCTAGGTCGGTGCGACGGCGATCCCGGGCCACAAGGTCGCGGCGACCTTCTCGGCGAGGTCTTCTCGATCATTGTCGCCGCGGAGAAAGGCTGCGTAGTAGCTGCCGAAGCACAAGGTGGCGACGGTGTGGGGATCGATATCCTCGCGTACTTCGCCCCGGCTGCGTAGATCGGTCAGCACGCCTTCGACCAAATTCACCCGCGGTTCCACGGCATGTTCCCGCACGATCTCGAGTAGCTCGGGCGTTCGTAGGGCCTCGCCCATGAAGTTGCCCATGAGAATCATCGCGTCGGGGTTGAAGTAGCTTGGGTCGACCCGCCGGATCGCCTCGGTGAACGCTTCGAACGGCCGCAACTTCCCGAGCTCCAGATTCGGATAGGCCGCACGTTGGGCGCGGAATCCGAAGTCGAGGGCGTCGACGACGAGTTCGAACTTTCCCGGCCACCGTCGATAGAGAGTGGGACGGGTGACGCCGGCATCCGATGCGATATCGCCCAATGTCATTTTCGAATACCCGTCGACGACGAGTCGTCGGCGGGTGGCCTCGATGATGGCGTCGTCCAGGTTCGGATCGCGTGGACGGCCCCCACGCGCGTTATCGGTTTCTGCACTTTCGTGCGGGTCGGTTATGACTTTCTTGCCCGCCATGGCCGCACTCTCCATCCGCTGTTCCATTACGCATCATAGTTGTAACGCAGGGTACCGCGTGGTTCGCGGGTGTGAGCCGCCGGAGTCGCCGAGTCGCGTGTTTCGTTACACATCTTGACTGTAACGTAACTACGTCATAGTGTGGCAGTAGCCACAGAAGTGGCGTGAGTCCCATTCAGGAGTGCGTCATGAATCCCAGTCAGGCTCTGATCGATCGCAGTGTCCCGTTTCTCGACGAGGTCAAGAATCGGACCGCCGGCGGCGAGTTGGAAGGGTGGCTCAACACGAACTACGGCCCGGGGACCGAGCTGTACGACGACCTTGCCCGAATGATCACCGAAGGCGTCAACGACGGGTGGGCGGCGAACGTGGAGCTCGACGGACCGAAGTATCGCCGCAGCCGTATCGCCTCGCCGAGCGAGGAGCTCCAGTACTTCAGCATCACCGCGGTCTACATGAACAGCATCTCCCGGTACCGGGGCCAGTATCACCAGCACCCCTACGGTGAACTGAACCTTGTGGTACCCCTCGATCCCGGTGCCGAGTTGGCAGGCCCACGCGGATGGTGCGGCGCAGGCTGGACCGCGCCCGGACCGGGTAGCCATCATTACCCCGAGGTGCGAGGGGGTGCATTGATCGCCCTGTTCTATCTGCCGGCCGGTCGGATCTCCTACGACATCACGCCCGCCGTCACCGCCTGATCGAGGAAGGGGCGCAGGTTCCATGAATGATGTGACCACCACCGCGCCGGAAGCGCCTGGGGCGGCACGCCGGGTGTATGAAGACATGACTGTCGAGCAGGCGCTGCTGAGCAGACGAAGTGTTCGTGCCTTCCTTCCGAGGCCGGTGCCGCGCCACGATGTCGAACGCCTACTCGCATTGGCAGCGCGATCTGCCAGCAATTCCAATTGTCAGCCGTGGCAGGTTCATGTCGTAACCGGTTCGGTGAAGACGCGCCTGACATCCGCGCTGCTCGCCGCCCACGACTCCGAAGGGCGTGTCAGCGTGCGGGAGTACAACTACCAACCCGCGCCGGACGAATGGGCGGAGCCGTTTCGCACTCGTCGTCGTCGATTCGGTGAGGGTCTGTACGGCAATGCCTTGGGCATCGCGGCATCCGACTCTGCGGCCAGGCTGGCGCACCATCGGCGCAACTACGACTTCTTCGGTGCGCCCGTCGGCATCATTCTGACGGTCAGCCGGCATCCGCTCGACGGTGCCCTCGTGGACGCGGGCCTGTTTCTCCAAGCCTTGATGCTCGCCGCCCGCGGCGCGGGACTCGACACCTGCCCCCAGGCGGCATTCATCGACTTCTACCCGGTTCTGCGTGACTGCCTCGACATCCCCGAGGATCAGCTGATCGTGTGTGGACTTGCGCTGGGGCATGCAGACCGCGAGCATCGGCTGGACGAACACAGCACCACCCGCGAAGCTGTCGCCTCCTTCGCGACGTTCTACGGCGACGTCCCATAGGAATTCGCGCACGGCACGTGGAGTGGTTCTCCGTGAAAATGGCTTCAGCCCCCACGGGATTCGCGGGGGCTGAAGCCATAGTCCGGGAGCGTCTTACGCCACCGTCTCGATCTGCGACGGTCGATAGAATAGGAGAAGTTGGGTGACGCCGGCGAGGATTCCGAGCCCGGCCGCAAGGGCGAGGCCCGCCCACCCCGCGGCCGGGTTGCCGCCGAAGAGCATCTGATCGATGCTGATCCGTCCTGCGCCGAGCATGGCAACGCACACGGACGTTGTGGCAATGACGAAGGTGTATTCCCACCCCGACGTCATTACATAAAAGCCCTTCGTGCGGTGCACGGTCCAGGCGGCCACTAACATCAGCGCCACAAACGCTGCCGCCGCGACGGAGGTGAAGAGTCCCACCGCCAACGCGAGGCCTGCGGTGATCTCGGTCCCGGCGGCCACCCGTGCATGCAGGTAGCCCGGACGCATGCCCAAGCTTTCGAACCACGTGGCATTACCTGAAAGCCGGCCGGCGAGAAATATCTTGTGGTACCCGTGGGCGGCCATCGTGAGACCGAGGCCGACACGCAGCAGCAACATGGCGAAATCGAATGCACTCATTGCCGTCACCGTTCGGAAATCGCTCGAGTCAAGTGTCTTTCGGGTGGGCAGGCCACCCTTGTCGGCGAGAAACAGTGTTGCCCGAGTGCCGCCTCGGCGACTGAACCGTTTGTGCTCATTGTTCTCCTTTGAAGGTGTTGGGTAGATCGCCCGCGGCGTTCGAGGGCGCGTGATCGGATTACGAGCCCGTCCGGTCCGGCGACTGGTGTGTGCGCCGCTCGAGTCGGGGCGGCGCACTTCGCCGGACGATTTCTGGTACGTCGGCAGTCGAACCGTACGGCGCGATTGCATTACAGTCAATCTGTGTAACGCAATAGAACCGGGCTGGGATCAGGACTCGAGGCTGGTCGAGCGCTGAGCAAACACCGCCCAGGCGACCATTTAGATTACAGCTATTGACTGTAACTAAATGCACTCTTATGGTCTTCATCACCGGCTTCGATGCACCGGGCCTCCCCTGCAGGCTTCGCGACGCGTGACGAAGACCGGCCCGAAGCACCATCAACTCGCACCTGAGCGAAAGTGAAGTCGCACATGGCCTCTGAACTCTCGAGTTCGCATACATCCGTCACCGAGATAAGCGTCGATGAACTCATCGACGGTCGGCCCGTGGGCCGCTTCCATTACCTTCTCCTCGCACTCGCCGGCGCGGTCATGTTCCTCGACGGCTTCGACACTCAGGCGATCAGTTTTGTCGCTCCTGCGATCGCTCGCGAGTGGGGTCTACCGGTTTCCTCCCTGGGGCCAATCTTTTCCGCGGCCATCGTCGGCCTGATGGTCGGATACCTGTGCCTAGCTCCGCTGGCCCAACGGTCCGGGCAGCGACGCGCGGTCATCGCCTGCACCGCGACATTCGGAATCTTGACCCTCCTGTGCGCGATCGCAGAATCACCGCTTCAGCTGATCGCACTGCGATTCCTCACCGGAGCTGGACTCGGCGCCGCCATTCCCAGCCTCGTCGGTCTGGTCGGTGAGTTCGCACCGGCGCGGCGCCGCTCGTCCTTCGTGATGTTCATCTACTGCTGGTACGCCTTCGGATTCGTCGCAGCCGGTGTCGTTTCCGGATTGGTCATCCCGCAGTGGGGTTGGCGCGCGATGTTCATCGTCGGGGGCGCCGTACCTGTGGTGGTGTTGATGTTCCTGCTGCGGTACTTCCCGGAATCCCCCAGATACCTGCTACAACGCGGTGCCGGTGACCGCGCCCACGCCACGTTGCGCCGCCTCGATCCTGGCCTGCCCTCCGATGCCATCGTCCTGGCAGACGCACCAGGCTTCAGCCGCCCCGCAGCAACCTCGCAGGAGAAGATCTCGGTGGTTCTCGACCTCCTACGAGGCCGGTGGTTGCTGAACACCCTTCTGCTGTGGATTGCCTTCGGTGCAAACCTGGCAGCGTTCTATGCCATTCAGAGCTGGCTTCCTACAATCGTTGGCTCCCTGGGTGAATCGTCACGCGTCGTCATCGCAACCACCGTTCTCACGACGGTGGGTGGCATCGCGGCCGCTGTCCTCATCGGCCCGGCGATGGACCGGATCAGCCCATTTCGCACCCTCGGGGTGGTCTATCTCGTCGGTGCCGTATTTGTGGCCTTGCTCGGATGGGTGCTCGGCGGCGCGAGCACCGGGGTGCTCCTGGTTGACGCCTTCCTCACGGGGACTTGCGTCACCGGAGGTCAGATGAGCGTGATCGCCTTGGCGGCTGTTCTGTATCCGACCGACATGCGCCCGACCGGAGTGGGGTGGGCACTCGGAATCGGCCGACTCGGCGGGATCGCAGCCCCCCTGATCGTCGGTTCCGCGCTGGGTGCCGGTATCGCGCCCCGCGAGGTCTTCTTCGCGTTGGCGATCATCCTCGTCGTCGCGGGCCTCTGCGTGCTTGCCCTCGAACGGCGTGTGCGAACTCAGCGTCACACGGCGAGCTGACCTACCCCGCGTCGACGCGGCGCGCGGTGCCGAAGCGGCGTTGGTAGGCGGCCGGCGACATCGACAATTCCCGCACGAAGACTCTTCGGAGGCTCTCGTAGCTGGGGAATCCGGCGAGTGATGCTGCCTGCGTTGCGTTGTGTCCCTGGTCGAGCATCGCCTTTGCCAAGTCGAATCGGACCAGCTCGACATACCGGGCAGGTGTGGTGGACAACTCGGTGCGGAAGAGTCGCGTGAGATGGCGAGGGCTCACGTTGAGGTGCCTGGCGAGTTCGGTGAGGGAGTGGTTTCCGGCGGGGTCCGCCGTCACCAGATCCACAATTCGGCGAAGGGCCGGAGTTCGCGGAGGTGGGCCTTGGAGTGGAGCCGAGAACTGCGATTGTCCGCCCGCGCGCTGCAAATAGACCACCAGGCGTCGGGCGACGTCGCGCGTAAGATCGGGGCCATGGTCTTCCTCGACCAGCGCCAGCGCGAGGTCGAGGCCGGCGCTCACGCCCGCGGACGTGTACGTCGTGCCGTCGCGAACATAAATCGAGTCGGGTTCGACGTGGGTCGTCGGGTGCCGGGCGGCAAGTTCGTGTGCGACTTTCCAGTGCGTGGTCGCGCGCTTGCCCTCCAGGAGACCGGCCGCGCCGAGGATGAACGCCCCTGTGCAAATGGAGCCGACCCGAGCAGCTCGCTTCGCCAGCGTGCCCGTGGCCTCGACGAGGTCACGGGCGACGGCGGTTCGCGGGTAGATGTCGCCGCCGGCCACGAGGAAGGTGTCGGGGGCCGGCTCCGATTCTGCATCGCCGCCAACGGAAAGTGTGATTCCGATGGACGATGCAACATCGGCACCCGTCGGCGACAACAGCACGATCTGGTAATCGGCGCCGCACCGATTGGCCTCCGCGAACACCTCGGCGGGGCCTGCGACGTCGAGCAGCTTCACCCCGTCATAGACCAGGATCGCGACCCGATGCGGATGGGGGCTCGTCTCCACGCGCTCACCTCCTGTCCGGATTCGGGTGACTCATGGCCGGACCGAGGCAGCGGTGAATGCGCGACACACGGCACCGTAGAGGAACGGACACACCGTCCGTTCTACAACATCGAAACCCGAAAGTGCAGGGCCATGACGGAGATCATTGCGGGAGTAGAGATACCCGAGACCGAGGCGGCAGCCGAAGCCACTCGCGTCATCCGGGAAACGACGAACCCCCTGCTGTTCCATCATTCGCGGCGCGTCTTCCTCTTCAGCACGCTCCAAGCTCGCGAACTCGGTTTGCAGCCCGACCCCGAGCTTCTCTACGTCTCTGCCCTCTTCCACGATTCCGGTCTGCTCACCCCCTACTCGGCCGTCGAGCAGCGGTTCGAGCTCGATGGAGCAGATCATGCACGTAAGTTCCTTCTCGATCGCGGTTTCTCCGACGCCGCCGCCGAGGTGGTCTGGACGGCTATAGCGCTGCACACCACGCCCGGGATTCCCGGCCGGATGGGGGACGAAGTCGCCGCCACCAACTTCGGTGTCCTCACCGATGTGCTCGGGCTGGGGCTGGACCGACTGTCCGCGGACCAGGTGGAGGAGATCACCGCTGCCCATCCGCGAGGCGACTTCAAGAACGAATTTCTGCAGGCCTTCGTCGACGGGCTCAGCCACCGGCCGGACACGACCTACGGCACCGTCAACGCCGACGTACTCGAGCACTTCGTTCCCGGCTTCCGCCGCACGAGCATGGTTGATCGCATCACGGGGTCGGCCTGGCCTACCTGAAGCACCCGAACACCATTCGATCTCGTCTACAACCATCGGCCCGTCCCCCTATCAACTTGGAGAGAAGACAATGAGCAGCGTGAATCTCGGTAAGCAACACCCGTCCGTGTACCAGAGTCTGATGAAGCTGGACGCCGAAGTGAGGGCCGCCCTGGGTGCGGCGGAAGTGGACCCGCTCCTGGTGGAGTTGGTGAAGATCCGCGTCTCTCAACTGAACGGCTGCGCGTTCTGCCTTCGCATGCACACCCGCGACTCGCTGGCCAAGGGAGAGAAGGCGGATCGACTCGCGGTCCTCGCGGCGTGGTGGGAGTCGCAGTACTTCACCGATCAGGAGCGCGCGGCGCTCGCCCTCGTCGAACAGGTCACCTCCCTCGCCGTTCCGGAACGGCGAACCTGGGATGACGGCTCCCTCGACGACGCACAGGTGTCCGCCATCAGCTGGCTCGCGACCGTGATGAACGCCTGGAACCGGGTTGCGATCACCAGCCACTACCCGGTTGCGCCGTAAGCAATGGTTCGGTGAGCTGATGTCGTCGGGCACGACGACTCGCGGATCGCTGCAACCCGTCCCGCCGATTGTCTGAGGAGAGAAAGAATGGCCGAAACCATTGCAGGAGTGACAATTCCAGATACCGGGGTTGTCAGGGAGGCAACCGAATTGGTCCGTGACGTCGCCTCGCCACTGCTGTTCAATCATTCCCGCCGCGTTTACCTGTTCGGTATGTTGCAGGGGCAACAGCGGGGGCTTGTTCCGGATCCGGAACTCTTGTATGTGGGAGCGATGTTTCATGATCTCGGGCTGACGGAGCAGTACCGCCGGACCGATCAGAGGTTCGAGATCGACGGGGCTGAGGAAGCTGCGCGATTCCTTGCCTCCCATGGTCTTCCCGACGACGCGATACGGCGGGTGTGGACCTCGATCGCCCTCCATACCACGCCCGGGGTTCCCGAGTTCATGGAACCCGAGGTAGCGCTGGTCACTGCAGGCGTGGAGACCGATGTTCTCGGGATCGGCTACCACGACCTCGAACAGAGCGTGATCGATGCGGTCACCGATGCGCATCCGCGGCCTGACTTCAAGCGGCGAATTCTGTTCGCGTTCACGGAGGGATTCAAGGATCGTCCCAGCACGACCTTCGGTACCGTCAACGCCGACGTTCTGAGCCACTTTCTTCCGGGCTTCGTCCGCGACGACTTCGTGAAGATCATCGAATCGAACGCTTGGCCGGAGTGAGAACTCGTGCCTGGCCGAGCGTAGGCGGTTTGTGAGATGCGAATCGCGACTCCGAGATCGGGTTTCGGTGGCCCTCGTCAAACTCCCGCCGCCGAGACGAGCTCCCGGATCTCGAGTGCCGCGTCCAGCATCTGACGTGTGTTCCGCCACCAGTCCTGCAAGTGCAGGTCGAGGATCAACTCATCTGCGCCCGCGCTTGCGACGGAAACGATGTCATCCAGAATCTGCGCGAGTGTGCCCGCAAAGCCGCTCCGATCGTCGCCGGACGGAGTCTCGGAGAACGTGACGTTCCCGACCACGATCATTTCCATCGTGGACGGGTCGCGCCCTGCGGCGGCCGCCGATTGGCGGATCAAGTCCCACGCCGAACGAAGCCCCTGAGCACCCGCAACGCCAGGGGTCGGGAAGAGTGGCATCCACCCGTCGGCGCGCCGCGCGATCCGCTCCAGCACACGTGCATTGGGACCTACGGCGGCGGTGGTATCGACATTGCCGGCCAAGATGACGGGGATCGGTGAAGCCGGTTTCGGCAGAACGTAGGCGTTGTCGATGAGTGTGTGGGGCCCGCGGTAGTTCACGGGATCCGGACCCCAGGCCGCGCCGAAGACGTCGAGGGTCTCGTCGAGTAGTCGGCCGCGATCGGACTTCGCCACGCCGACCGCCTCGAACTCATCTATCGCCCAGCCCGTGCCCAACCCCGCGACCGCACGCCCACCGCTGATCTGGTCGAGGGTCGCGAATCTCTTCGCGAGTTGGAGAGGCTGATGAAGACCGGCCACCATCACGCTGGTGCCCAGTCGGACTCGTTCGGTCACCACTGCTGCGGCCGCGAGGACGGTCAACGGGTCGGCCGCTTGCCGATACGCGGACGGCCACGGGGCGCCCGGAGTGAAGGAATCGCGCGGCGCCACCGGAAACAACAGTCTCTCCCAGGCCCAGATGCTGTCGAATCCGGCACGTTCGGCTGTGCGGGCCACCTCCGTGATGTCGTGCCGCAGATCAGTGCCCATCCGCTGGGGCAGTCGAAGTCCAAGTCTCATGGGTCAAGAGTGAACCGTTGCTGACACTGGTACCAGGAGTCGATTTATCCTAGTATTCGCACCACTTGGATCGTATTCCCTGGCTGTGTTCTTATGGATAATGTGGATGCATTTCGTGATGTCAGCGCTCGCCGCGGCGAGCTCGGCGCCTTCCTGAAGAGCCGACGCGCACGTATCACGCCCGAGCAGGTTGGCCTGCCCACCGGAGGACGCCGCCGGACGCCAGGACTGCGGCGCGAGGAGATTGCGCAACTGGCCGGCGTCGGAGTGACTTGGTACACCTGGCTCGAACAGGGTCGCGACATCAATGCATCCGAGCAAGTGCTTGCAGCGATTTCGCGAACGCTACGGCTCGATCCGCACGAGCACGCGCACCTGTTCACGCTGGCGGGCGTCACAGATCCGTTGAGTGAGACGGAATGCAATGCCGTTACGCCTTCGATGAAGGCGATGATGGCCAAGCTCGACCCATTTCCGGTGAGCGTGCGCAATGCGCGTTGCGACGTCCTTGCTTATAACCGGGGCTACTGCTGGCTCCTGGGCGACATGGACGCTCTTCCGTTCGAAGAGCGCAATCTTCTCGTCCAGAGTCTGCTGAACCCCGAGTGGCGAGCGCGCATTGTGGGTTGGGAGGAGCATGTTCCCCGTATCGTGGCGGGCTTCCGTGCGGCGTGGGCGGAGCACGTCAGTGAGCCCTCGTGGAAATCCTTGGTGAAGCGACTGACCGCGGAGTCGCCCATGTTCGAGCAGCTGTGGAATCGGTGCGACGTGACCCGCGAGCCCGTGAGGACTCGGCGCTTCGTGCACCCGAGTGCGGGGCCGCTGACCTTCGATGTGACCCACCTGAACGCTGGACTTCATTCGGAGATCACGATGTCCACATTCACACCCGCGGACGAGGACACGGCCGCGAAGCTGCCGATCCTCGCGCAGTTATCCAGCGATTCTACCGAAGCTGACTCGTCGCCCGGCGAGTCGGCCTCGACCGCACGGTCATGACGTAACCGGCGCCGCCGCTCAGCCCGAAGTGCATTCATCCGTGGCGGTACGGTCACAGAAGCGTGCGTGGGTTCCGGCCAGATGGGTACCCGGTTGTCGAGGTGGTGATCGGCATGAGCTCTCATGATGCGCTCCGGCGGTGGGTTGCGGAGCAGATGGGTGTCGACGTCGAGATCGCCGATCCGGCGCTCTCGGCCTACCTGGACGAGGTGACGGCGGTGGCGGAGGCGGGGTATGTACGGTCACTCCTCGCCCTCGCGAGTTACCACCCGCTCGTCGGTTGAGTGGCCGCCAATTCCTTGGGCGATGGCGCACTAGGGGCGCGGTTGTCGGAGTGTTTCTCGGTCGTGGACGGCGAGACGGATCGGGCGGTCGCTACCCTCGTGTGATGGCGGCGATCCCGGATTCGACAGTGGGTACGAACACAGCAGTGACCGGCCTCGAGAGCACCTTCGCCGATGAGCTGGGTGCCCTGACGGTGCCGTGGCAGGGTGCGCACGTGCCGGAACCGAGGTTGCTCGTGCTCAACGAGCAACTCGCGGAGTTGCTGCGGCTGGATGTGGCGGCACTGCGCAGCGACGACGGGGTCGGGATCCTGTCCGGATCGATGGCGCCGGCTGGGGCCAAGCCGGTGGCGATGGCGTACTCGGGTCATCAGTTCGGTGGGTACGCACCGTTGCTCGGGGATGGTCGTGCGTTGCTCCTCGGCGAGCTGGTGAACGGTGATGGTCGGCGAGTGGATCTGCATCTCAAGGGTTCGGGGCGCACGCCGTTCTCTCGGGGCGGTGACGGGTTCGCAATTGTCGGGCCGATGTTGCGCGAGTATCTGGTCAGCGAGGCGATGCATGCCCTCGGCATCCCGACCACCCGTGCGCTGTCGGTGGTCGCGACGGGCCGGCAGGTTCTCCGGGAGGGCGCCGAGCCCGGTGCCGTGCTCGCCCGGGTCGCGGCCAGTCACCTGCGGGTGGGTACCTTCGAATTCGCGGTCCGGCAGGGTGAGGTCTTGGCGCCGCTCGCCGACTACGCGATTGCCCGCCACTACCCCGAGCTCACCGACCTCCCGGCGACGGGAAAGAGCTCTCGCTATGCGGCATTCTTCGAGGCGGTGGTCGAGGCGCAGGCGTCACTGGTGGCGAGGTGGATGCTCACCGGGTTTGTGCACGGCGTGATGAACACCGACAACACGACCATTTCGGGGGAGACTATCGACTACGGTCCGTGTGCGTTCCTCGACGCGTACGACCCGGCTGCGGTGTTCAGTTCGATCGACCGCAGCGGACGTTATGCGTTCGGCAATCAGCCCGCGGTCTTGAAGTGGAACCTGGCGCGTTTGGCGGAGACGCTGCTGACGCTCATCGATTCCACGCCGGACGACGCGATTGCCGCGGTATCGGCAGTCCTCGATACTTTCGACGCGCGGTACGAGGGCCACTTCGCTGCAGGTATGGCAGCCAAGCTCGGCGTGGCGGGCGAGATCGTCGATCGCACGCTGATCGACGATCTGCTGACGCTGATGGCCGAACACGGCGCCGACTGGACCGGCAGCTTCCGCGCTCTCGCGGACGAACTCCGCGGAAATCCGGTGCCCCTCGACGGTCTCGTACCGCGCGAGCAGATCGGGCCGTGGTTACAGCGCTGGCGCGGCGCCGTGGCGCAGCAGGGGCGCGCGGCGGCGCAGATCGCGGACGCGATGGACCGCATCAACCCGTTGTACATTCCGCGCAATCATCAGCTCGATGCTGCGTTGCGCGCCGCGACCGACGGTGAGCTCGCTCCGTTCGAGAAGTTGCTGGAGGTTGTCACTCACCCGTTCGACCGCCGCGACGAGTGGTCCGACTACGCGACGCCTGCACCGCGGCTGTTCAATGAGACATTCCAAACCTTCTGCGGCACTTGATATCCAATTGAGCGGTCGTCGACGCGAGGCTTACTCGTATCGAGTGCATTGTCGTGCCGGCTATTGATTGCCGGAAACGAGGAGTTCGGCCAGTGCGGGGCAGGGATTGTGCGCACTGCCCGCCGCGGAGTGGCTGCTCCGAATACTGTCTTCGCGGTGGATGATGGGCCGTGGGGCGGTGGCAGGGTGAACTGAGAGTGGTCTGCCGTTACTGTGTGTGTTCAACGGTTGTCGGCGAATGGGGAAAGCAAGATGGCAGTATCACCGAAGAGTTCTGAAGTTTTGACGAAGACGGCGACGAAGGAAATTCGTGAATGGGCGGTCGCGGAGGGTCGCGAAATATCCTCTCGCGGCAGAATTTCGGCGGACATAAAGCAAGCCTTCTACGACGCTCAGGCAAAGAATGAGAAGGCAAAGACGATCCAGGAAAAGCCGGCTCGGACGAAGAACGTAGCCGCGAAGAAGGCTGCCGTGAAGAAGGCTGCCGTGAAGAAGGCTGCCGTGAAGAAGGCTGCCGTGAAGAAGGCTGCCGTGAAGAAGGCTGCCGTGAAGAAGGCTCCCGCGGTTACGGCGACTGTGCAGAAGATCACGGCGACGAAGCCCGTCGCGGATAGAACTGCGGCGACGAGGGGTCCCTCGAAGAGCGCAGCGGCGAGCAAGGCTTCGGCAAAGAAGACGACCAAGGACATTCGTGAGTGGGCGCTGGGCGAGGGTCTCGCTGTGTCGGCCCGCGGCCGGATCTCGGCGGAGGTAGTGCAAGCCTTCCATGACGCTCAGGCCGTGAAGGTGCAGGCAAAGACGGCGCCGGTGAAGAAGGCATCCGCGAAGGTGGCAGCCGTCAAATCGGCTCCGACGAAGAAGACTGCTCCGGCGAAGAAGACGGCAGCGGCGACCAAGGCCCCGGCGACCAAGGGCCCGGTGACCAAGGGCCCGGTGAAGAAGGGCGCGGTGAAGAAGGCGCCCGTGACGAAGGCAACGGCGCCGACGCCCGCGGCGGAGAAGACTGCGACGGAGAAGGCTGCGGCGAAGAGGGCCCCGTCGAAGAGGGCGGCGGCCACGGCTCCGGTGCGGAAGTCGACGAAGGAGATTCGTGAGTGGGCGCTGGGCGAGGGTCTCGCTGTGTCGGCCCGCGGCCGGATCTCGGCGGAGTTGGTGCAAGCCTTCCATGACGCGCACGCCGTGAAGGTAGAGGCAAAGACGGCGCCGGTGAAGAAGAAGGCAGCGGCGAAGCCGGCCGCGGAGAAGACTGTCGCGAAATCGGCTCCGGTGGCAAAGACGACAGCGGTGAAGAAGGCCCCGGCGAAGAAGGCCCCCGTGAAGAAGGCAGCGGCGAAGCCGGCCGCGGAGAAGACTGCGGCGACGAGGGCTCCGTCGAGGAGAGCGGCGGCGACCACGGCTCCGGTGCGGAAGTCGACGAAGGAGATTCGTGAATGGGCGCTGGGGGAGGGCCGTGTCGTGTCGTCCCGCGGCCGGATCTCGGCGGAGATCGAGCAGGCTTTCGATGACGCCCAAGCAAAGGTGTCCGCCGCCTAAGGAGCAACACTCCCCGAAGGAGTCGGCAGATGAGCCACCGTCGTCGTCATCGACGGCGACGGTGGTGGTGCGGCGAACGGTGAATGCCGGCGTCGGGGTGCCTAGCACGGCGGCCAACTTCCCTCCCCGTGACCGCCTGCGGGGAGAATTCATCTCGCTGTCAGGGCCGACGGTCGGAAACTGATATCAGCCGGCGCGGGAGGTCCCGCGCTGCGGCCCAGGCGGCGATGTCGGTCTTCGTCGACGGCGGGGCAGGTCGGGGCCGAACCGGCCCCCAGTTAGACGGTGCCGGCCTGCGCGCCGTCGGCGCCGGCCTGCCGTGCGGGCGTTGCGGCGCGGGCCTCTCCGATTGCGGAGATGGCATCGGTGAGCTGACTTTTGAAGTCGGCCATGGTGATCACCGACAGGATCTGGAAGTATTGCGCCGCATCGTATTTCAGCTCAGGATGCCGTCTCGGGGATTCGGGCCGTCATCGTCGACTGCAGGCGTCGATGGCGGTGGGGTGTAACCGCGGGTGTGGACGAGATCGCGGGTGAGCTGGGTGAAGGCTCGGGCGGCGGCGCTGCGGTAGGCGCCGCGTCGATGGAGGAGGGTGACCGTGCGGGTGGGCAGGGGCGGATCGAGGGGAATCGGGAGGAGATGGGGGTGATCGTGGGTGATCGCGTCGGGCAGGACTGTGGCCACGGTGGTGCGCTGGACGATCTCGGTGAGCGCTTGAATGGAGTTGGCCTCGAACGTGGTTCGGGGGGTTATGCGGTGTTCGGCGAAATAGGCGTCGATATGGCCGCGGGTGGCGAAGTCGCCACTGAGCAGTGCTAGTTGGCGGTCCTGCAGTTCCTGCACCGGGAGGGGTTCGGGCGTCGTCGGGGTGGGCGGGACGCTGGTGACGAGGCTGAGGGTTTCGGTGAAGAGAGCGGTGGCGGTGATGCCGGGGAGGTGGGAGCCCGCGAAGGCGATACCGAGGTCCAGGTCGTCGGCGAGGAGGGCTGCTTCGATGCGGTCCTGGGGCGATTCGGCGAGGGTCAGGCCGATACCGGGATGGCTGGCGTGGAGTTCCGCGAGCAGCGGGCCGACGAGGTAGGCGGTGAAGGTCGGGGTGATGCCCAGGCGTAGGTGGCCGCGGGAGAGGTCGTGGACGTCGTGGACCGCCCGCTCGGCGGCGGTCAGGTCGCGCAGTGCGCGCCGGGCGTGGTCGGTGTAGACGGAGCCGGCGTCGGTGAGCCGGACCGTGCGGCCGGTCCGGTCGAGCAGCTGCACGCCCACGATTTGCTCGAGTTGCTTGATCTGCTGGGAGAGCGTGGGCTGGGAGACGTGGAGGTCTTCGGCAGCGCGGGTGAAGTTGCCGTGCTCGGCGACGGCCAGCAGGTAGCGCAGGTGACGCAGTTCGGGAAGGGCCATGAACCCGACTATAGATGAGACCAATCATTTCGATGGATAGTAAGTCTTGGACACTATAGAACCAGGTCATGCACGATGGTTTTCGCCAGCCCATTCCGGGCCGATCACCACCGAAAGGGAGTGACCCATTGCAAACTCTCACCGACGGCGTCGCCCGTTTCCAGATGGACGTCTTCCCGGCGAAGGCGGAGCTCTTCGCTCACCTGGCCACCCATCACACACCGCACACCTTGTTCATCGGCTGCTCCGACGCCCGCGTCGTCCCCGAGATGATCACCGGCACCGAGCCAGGTGACCTGTTCGTCATCCGCACCGCCGGCAATCTGGTGCCCGCTTACACTCCCGAGGCCGACGGGGTGGCCGCGAGCATCGAGTACGCCGTCGCCGCGCTGGGTGTGACCGACATCGTCGTCTGCGGTCACTCCGCCTGCGGTGCGATGACCGCGCTGGCCCAGGGACACGACCTGAGCGCCGCACCCGCGGTGGCCGCATGGCTACGGCACGCGGACGCTTCCCGGGCCCGCACCGCCGCGACCGCCACCGGCGACGTCGGCGCCCTGGTGCGCCAGAACGTGCACGCGCAGCTGTCAAACCTGTGCACTCATCCCTCCGTCGCCCGCGCCCTGGCCGAGCGGACACTCACCCTCCACGGTTGGGTCTTCGACATCGCCACCGGCCGGGTCGACGAACTGTCCGCCACCGGCTCCGCGCTCACCGCCTGAGCTGTTACCACCCACCTCCACGAAAAGGACGAAGTACCGATCATGATCCAGGCCCAGTTCGACCCCACCGCCCGCCAGGCCCTCGCCACCGCCGCTGTCGATGCCAAGGCCCGCAGGGACCTTTCCTGGCAGCAGATCTCGGACGCCTCCGGACTGTCGGTGGCGTTCACCACCGCCGCCGTCCTCGGCCAGCACCCGCTGCCGGAGGAGTCCGCGAAGTCCGTCGCTGCGCTGCTCGGTCTCGACGAGGACGCGGCCCTGCTGCTCCAGTCCGTCCCGACCCGCGGCTCGATCCCCGGCGGCATCCCAACCGACCCGACCGTCTACCGCTTCTACGAGATGCTGCAGGTCTACGGCACCACCCTCAAGGCGCTGGTGCACGAGCAGTTCGGGGACGGCATCATCTCCGCGATCAACTTCACCCTCGACGTGAAGAAGGTCGCCGACCCCGAGGGCGGAGAGCGCGCCGTCATCACCCTGAACGGCAAGTACCTGCCGACCAAGCCGTTCTGACCCGTATCCACCCACCTCCGGAGGACTTCCATGGACTTCGTCCAGCACACCATCGACATCGCCCGCCAGAACGTCACCGAAGGCGGTCGCCCGTTCGCGACCGTCATCGTCAAGGACGGCAAGATCGTCGCCGAGAGTCCGAACAAGGTCGCGCAGACCGGCGACCCCACCGCCCACGCCGAGATCCTCGCCATCCGTGAGGCCTGCACGAAGCTGGGCACCGAGCACCTGACCGGCACCACCATCTACGTCCTCGCCCACCCCTGCCCGATGTGCCTGGGCGCGCTCTACTACTGCTCCCCGGACGAGGTCGTCTTCCTCACCACCCGCGACGCCTACGAGCCCTACTACGTCGACGACCGCAAGTACTTCGAACTCGCCACCTTCTACGACGAGTTCGCCAAGCCCTACCAGGATCGCCGCCTGCCCATGCGCTACGAGCCGCGCGAGGACGCCGTCGACGTCTACCGGTTCTGGAAGGACACCTCGGCATGACCCCGAATTCCGCCGAGGCGAGGGTGGTATCGCCGATCCCTGGGTAGCCGGCGGCGACACCCCTAACGTGGAGCCATGGAACTTGGACTGCACATTGCCGACTTCACCTTTCCGGGCGGCCCGTCGACCCTCGCACACGACTTGGGCCGCATCGCCGTCACCGCCGAGGATGCGGGCTTCACCAAGCTCAGCGTCATGGATCATCTCTGGCAGATAGAACCGGTGGGACCGATCGACACCGAGATGCTCGAGGCCTACACCACCCTCGGTTACCTCGCCGCCGTCACGACCAAAGTGGACCTGCTGGCCTGGGTCACCGCCACCGTCTACCGCGAACCGGGGCTGTTGGCCAAGGCCGTGACCACGCTCGACGTGCTGTCGAAGGGGCGGGCGTATCTGGGCATCGGGGCCGCCTGGAACGAGGACGAGAGTGTGGGGCTCGGGCTCGATTTCCCGCCGACGGCCGAACGCTTCGAACGACTGGAGGAGACACTGCGGATCTGTCTGCAGATGTGGAGCGAGGACGACGGGCCGTTCGAGGGAACGCACTACCGGCTCGGCCGCACGATGAATGTGCCGCAGCCGCTGCGTCGCCCACACCCGCCGATTCTGATCGGCGGTGGGGGCGAGAAGAAGACGCTTCGGCTGGTCGCGCAGTACGCGCAGGCCTGCAACCTGTTCGGAGGACCGGAGGTCGCGCACAAGCTGGCGGTGTTGAAGAGCCACTGCGAGGCGCTGGGAACCGACTACGACGCCATCGAGAAGACCGTGATGTTCCCCCTCGACCCGGGTGCGGACGGAGCGAACGTGGACCACCTGCTGGGTCAGCTCGAGGGCTTGTCGAAGCTGGGGGTCACGCACGTTCACGGATGGGTGCCGCAGGTTGCGTCGATCACCCCGATCGAGATCTTGGGTGAGCGCGTGGTTCCGGCAATCGCGGACTGGTGATCCGAGCAGCGCTGACGGGATCGAAGGTGGCGGCGAGTTCGTGGATGCGTTTGGCGCGCGCCAGTTTCGGCAAATCGCTGCCGTCGGCGACGTGTTCGCCGTCGGCGCCGAGGCGGTCGAGGATGTGGTCGGCCCAGTCGAGGTCGTCGTCGCTCGGACTCAACCCGGTGTTGACGACGGCGGTGTCGCGGTCGAGCATGCACAGCATGCCGGTCATGCCCATGATCCGCGTGGTGGCCAGCGCGCGGGACAGATCGGGTTCCCCGGTCAGGCAGGGGCCGTCGACGGGTCCGGCGATGCCGGCGGCGCGGCTGGCGACGACGAGACGCCCGCGAGCATAGGCGAGGGCTGCGGGGTCGGCGGCCGCGAGCGTGTCGCGGCGGAAGTCGCCGGTGCCGAAGGCGAGCCGGATGGTCCCGGCCGCCGAGGCGATCTCGAAAGCGCGCTCGATGCCGAGGGCGGACTCGACGAGCGCGACTATCGGGATGCCCGGCAGCGTGGCCGCGGCCCACTCGATGTGGGCGGCGGATTCGGTCTTGGCGAGCATCACCCCGAGCAGACCCGGAACTCCGCGGAGGGCGAGCAGGTCGGCGTCCCCCTCGGCGGTGGTTGCCGGGCTGATGCGCACCCACGCCTGGTGGTCGGTGAGGAAGGCGCGGACCGCGTCACGGGCGGCCGGTTTGCCGGACGGGATGACGCCGTCCTCGAGGTCGAGGATGACGGCGTCGGCCGGGCAGGTGGTCGCGGCCGCGAAGGCGTCCGGGCGGGCGCCGGACACCAGCAGCCAGGATCGGGCGTGCTCGGCCGGAATCGCCGTGGACGTCTGAATCGCCTGCATCGCTTCTCGTTTCGGAGTCAGGGTGGGTAGGGAGCGGTGGCGGACGCCGGATCAGCCGAAACCGACCGGCGCCCGCCACCCTGCAATTTGGTGCGATCGCACCCGGTGTCAGCGGAACGCGACGTACTTCGCCTCGAGGTATTCCTCGATGCCTTCGCTGCCGCTCTCACGGCCGAGTCCGGATTCCTTCACACCACCGAACGGGGCCGCGACGTCGGAGATGATGCCGCGGTTCACCCCGACCATCCCGGCCTCGAGGGCGCTCGAGACCCGCAGCGCGCGTTCGAGTCCCTCGGTGTAGATGTAGGCGGCCAAACCGTATTCGGTGTCGTTGGCGGCGGCGATGCCGTCTTCTTCGCCGTCGAATCCGATGATCGCGGCGACGGGGCCGAAGACCTCCTCCTTCAGGATGCGGGCGTGCGGCGCAACCTCGGTCAGCACGGTGGGCTCGTAGAAGTAGCCTTCGCCCGCTCCCACGGATCCGCCGGTGGTGACCACGGCGCCCTTCCCGACCGCGTCGTCGACCAGATCGGCGACGCTCGCGCGTTGCTTCTCGCTGACCAGCGGTCCGACCTGAGTGCCGTCGAGGTCGCCGGGGCCGACCTTCAGCGCGCGCATGCGGGCGGTGAGCTTCTCGCTGAACTCGGCGAGGACGGCGTTGTCGACGTGAATGCGGTTGGCGGCCGTGCACGCCTCGCCACCGTTACGCATCTTCGCGGCCATCGCGCCTTCCACGGCGGCGTCGATGTCGGCGTCGTCGAAGACCACGAACGGGGCGTTGCCGCCGAGTTCCATCGACGTCCGCAGCACCCGGTCGGCGGCCTGCTTGAGCAGTATCTTGCCGACGCCGGTCGATCCGGTGAAGGTCACCTTCCGCAGACGCTGATCCGCGAACAGGGGAGTGGTCAGCGCGGCGGAGTTCGACGTCGGCAGCACCGACAGCACGCCTTCGGGCAGTCCGGCGTCGCGGAAGACCTCGGCCAGCAGCAGCATGGTCAGTGGGGTTTCCGCGGCGGGCTTGACGACGATGGTGCAGCCGGCGGCAAACGCGGGCGCGATCTTGCGGGTGCCCATCGCCAGCGGGAAGTTCCACGGGGTGATCGCCAGGGTGGGTCCGACCGGTTCCTTGGTGACCAGGATCCGCCCGTTCCCGGACGGAGACTGGGTGTAGCGGCCGTTGATCCGGACCGCTTCCTCGGAGAACCAGCGGAGGAACTCACCACCGTAGGTGACCTCGCCGTAGCTTTCCGCGAGGGGTTTGCCCATTTCGAGGGTCATCAGCAACGCGAATTCGTCGCGGCGTTCGTTGAGCAATTCCCATGCGCGGTGGAGGATGTCGGCGCGGGCACGCGGCGACGTCGCGGCCCAACCTGGTTGGGCGGCGGCAGCGGCGTCGAGGGCGGCGCGGCCGTCACCGGGTTGCGCGTCGGCGATGTCGATCAGGGCCTTGCCGTCTGCGGGGTTGTGGACGGTGAGGGTGTGGCCGCCCGTCGCCGGGACCTGCGTGCCGCCGATCCACAGATCGGTGGGCAGCGACGCCAGCAGCGTCTGGGTGTCGATCATGCAATTCCTCCTGGGGGTGAGTTGTGGGACGTCGAAACAAGCTGTGCAACAGGCTGTATGCGGTCGGGGTGGGTGTAGAGGTTCATGGTGGTGCCGCGGAGGAAGCCGATGAGGGTCAGTCCGGTGTCGTGGGCGAGGTCGATCGCCAGGGAGGAGGGGGCGGAGACGGCGGCGAGGATGGGGATGCCGGCCATCACCGCCTTCTGCGCCAACTCGAACGACGCCCGCCCGGAGACGAGCAGGACGGTGCCGCGCAGCGGGATGCGGCCCTGTTCGACGGCCCACCCGATGAGTTTGTCGACGGCGTTGTGCCGGCCGACGTCCTCCTTGATGGTGAGCAGTTCCCCGGTGCGGGTGAACAGGCCCGCCGCGTGCAACCCGCCGGTGGTGTCGAACACCTTCTGCGCCGCCCGCAACCGGTCCGGCAGTTCCGCGATCGTCGCGGCCGGCACCCGCACCGTGTCCGCGGCCGGCGAATACCGGGTGCGTTGCCGGATCGCATCCAGGGAGGCTTTGCCGCAGACCCCGCAGGAGGAGGTGGTGTAGAAATTGCGCTGAATGCCGGTGTCGGGCAGGAACACCCCCGCCGCCAGGTCGACGTCGAGGACGTTGTAGGTGTTCACCCCATTGTCGTCGACACTGTTGCAGTACCGGATCGACGCGATGTCGCCGCGGTCGGTGATGATGCCCTCGGTGAGCAGGAACCCCTGCGCCAATTCCACATCCGAGCCGGGGGTGCGCATCGTCACCGCCAACGGGGTCCCGTTCACCCGGATCTCCAGGGGTTCCTCCACCACCACGGTGTCCGGGCGGGTGGTGTGCCTCGTGTCGGTGATCCGGGTGACCGGGGTCCGGGTCGTCACCCGCCCCATCACGGCCGCCGTTTTTCGAGGCGGATCGTGACCGCCTTCGACACCGGGGTGTTCGACTTGGCCGCGACGTGATCGAGGGGGATCAGCGGGTTCGTCTCCGGATAGTAGGCGGCCACATTCCCCTGCGGTGTCGGATACGGCACCAACCGGAAATCCTCCGCCCGCCGTTCCTCCACGGTGCCGTCGCCGGTCTGCCATTCGGAGACCAGATCCACCCGATCCCCCGCCGCATACCCGAACGCGGCGATGTCGAGTTCGTTGACGAACAGGACGCGGCGTCCGCCCTTGACGCCGCGGTAGCGGTCGTCGAGACCGTAGATGGTGGTGTTGTACTGATCATGGCTGCGCATGGTCTGCAAAATCAGTTTCCCGGCCGGCACGGGAACCCACGACAGGTCGTTGACGACGAAATTCGCCTTCCCCGTCCCGGTGACGAAGCGGCGCTCGTCGCGGGGTGGGTGCGGCAACCCGAACCCGTCCGGGGCCCGGACCTTGGTGTTGAAGTCCTCGAACCCGGGGATCACCCGCGCAATCGAATCCCGGATCCGGTCGTAATCGACCGAGAACTGCGCCCAGGGCACCGCATGGTCCGGCCCGAACAACGCCTGCCCGATCCCGCAGACGATGGCGACCTCACTGCGCAGGTGCGTACTGGCCGGGGGGAGGCTGCCCCGGGACAGGTGCACCATCGACATCGAATCCTCCACGCTGACCTGCTGCTTTTTCCCGTTCTGCACATCCTTGTCGGTCCGCCCGAGCGAGGGCAGGATCAGCGCGGTCCGCCCGGTCACCAGGTGGGACCGGTTCAGCTTCGTCGACACCTGCACCGTCAACGCACAGTTACGCAGCGCGGCCTCGGTGGTGTCGGTGTCCGGGGTGGCGGAGACGAAGTTGCCGCCCATCCCCACGAACACCGACGCCGTCCCGTCCCGCATCGCCCGGATCGAATCCACCGCGTCCAGCCCGTGCTTCCGGGGGGACCGGATCCCGAACTCGGTGTCCAACGCGGCCAGGAACGCTTCGGGCATCTTCTCCCAGATCCCCATCGTCCGGTCACCCTGGACGTTGGAGTGCCCACGCACCGGGCACACCCCGGCCCCGGGTGTGCCGATCATCCCCCGCATCAGCAACAGGGCGACCGCATCCTGAATGGTCGCGACCCCGTGGGTCTGCTGGGTCAACCCCATCGCCCAGCAGATGATCGTCTTGTCCGAGGAGATCAACGCCCGCGCGGTGTCCTCGATCTGGGCCCGGGTCAAACCGGTCGCGGTGATGACGGTGTCCAGGTCCACCGTGGTCCGGATGTGGGCGGCCCACTCCGCGAACCCGGCGCACGAGGATTCCAAAAATGCGTGGTCGAGGACGGTGCCCGGTGCGGCGTCCTCGGCGTCGAGGAGCAGCTTCGCCAGCCCCTGGAACAGGGCCTGGTCGCCGCCGATCCGGATCTGCAGGAACTCGTCCGCGATCTGTACGCCGTCGCCGACGACGCCGTGCACCTTCTGCGGGTCCTTGAACCGCAACAACCCGGCCTCCGGCAGCGGGTTGATCGCGATCACCCTCGCCCCGTTGGCCTTCGCCTTTTCCAGGGTGGAGAGCATCCGGGGGTGGTTGGTGCCCGGGTTCTGGCCGGCGATCAGGATCAAATCGGCGTTCTCGATGTCCGGGACCGACACCGAGCCCTTCCCGATCCCGATCGTTTCCGTCAACGCACTGCCGGAGGATTCGTGGCACATGTTCGAACAGTCCGGCAGGTTGTTGGTCCCGAACGCCCGGATCATCAGCTGGTACACGAACGCGGCCTCATTGCTGGTGCGGCCGGAGGTGTAGAACACCGCCTCGTCCGGCGACGCCAACGCCCGCAGTTCCCCGGCGATCATCGCGAACGCGGCGTCCCACCCGATCGGCTCGTAATGGGTGGCCCCGGGCAGCAGCACCATCGGATGCGTCAACCGGCCCTGCTGCCCGAGCCAGAACTCGGTACGCCCCAACAACTCGGCCACCGAATGCTCCGCGAAGAACTCCGGCGTCACGGTGCGGGTGGTGGCCTCCTCCGCGACCGCCTTCGCCCCGTTCTCGCAGAACTCCGCATGCTTGCGGTGCCCCGGGGTCTCCGGCCACGCACACCCCGGGCAGTCGAACCCGTCCCGCTGATTCAACCGGAACAGCGTGCGGGCCGTGCGCACCGGACCCATCTGCTCGAGCCCACGCTTGAGCGACACCAACACCGCAGGAACACCTGCCGCATAGGACTTCTCGTGCGTGACAACGACCTCGTCCTCGTCGATGTCAGGCATGGGTGCGGGCATGGAGGTGCTCCTGGGGGTAGTGATGCTGGGTCGCAGAACGTTTCGGCCGAGGTCAGTACTCGTCGGTGTCGACGAGCTCGCAGATGCGGGTAGTGGGCGAGTCGACGAAGCCGGCTCGTGCGACGACGTCGCGCAGCGCCGGATCCGCGAGGAATCTTTCGGCCGACGCGCGGTCGGGGAAGTCGGTCAGAACCGTCACGTCGTCGCCGATCCGGTAAATCCGGTGGCCGGTGGCGCCGTGGGCCCGGCGGTTGTCCTGGTGTCCGCCGAACACCGTGCGCCAGGTGTCGAAGTCGTGCACTCGGTGCTGGGTGATGAGGGTGATCATGCGTGCCGGACTCCGGCCGGGTGGGATACCGGTGCGCGGTGTCCGAGGCGTTCGGTCTTGGTCTGCAGGTAGCGCACGTTGTCGGCGGTCGGTGCGATGTGGAGCGGGGTGGTGCGCAGGATGCGTGTGCCGTACGACGCGAGCGCCGACTCCTTGTGCGGATTGTTCGACATCAGGTTGACCGAGCGGACCCGAAGATCGGCCAAGATCTTCGCTGCCGTTCCGAAATCGCGTGCGTCCACGGGTAATCCGAGCGCGGTATTCGCGTCCACGGTGTCCAGGCCGCCTTCCTGCAGGCTGTAGGCGCGCAGTTTCTGGACCAGTCCGATGCCGCGGCCCTCGTGCCCGCGGAGGTACACCACGACGCCGGCGCCGACACGGGCGATCTCGGCGAGGGCCTGGTCGAGTTGCGGTCCGCAGTCACACCGCTGCGAGCCGAACACGTCACCGGTCAGGCATTCCGAGTGCACCCGGACGAGGACGTCGTCCTGGTCCGCGATGTCGCCGTACGTCAGGACGAGGTGCTCGGTGCCCTCGTCCTCGGAGATGGCGACGGCCTCGAAGACGCCGTGCGGGGTGGGCATCCGGATGGCGGGACTCGCGACGATCGGCGCATGCCACCGGCGGTATCGGGCGAGGTCGGCGATGGCGAGCTTGTGCAGGCCGTGTGCGGCGCAGAACTCGTCGAGCTCGGCGCCGCGGGCCATCGTTCCGTCGTCGTTGACGATCTCGCAGATGGCACCGGCCGGCCGCATTCCGGCCATCGCGGTGAGGTCGACGGCGGCCTCGGTGTGCCCGGGGCGCTCGAGCACTCCGCCGGGGCGGGCGCGCAGCGGGAACACGTGCCCCGGGCGCGTCAGCTGTTCGGGGCGGGTGTCGGCCGCCGCGAGGAGCCGGATGGTCCGGGCGCGGTCGGCCGCCGAGATGCCGGTGCTCACACCGTCCCGGGCGTCGACGCTGACCGCGTAGGCGGTGCTCTTGGGGTCCTCGTTGTCGGTGCACATCGGGGGAAGGCGGAGGGCGTCGAGTCGGTCACCCGCCATCGGCACACACAGCACCCCGGATCCGTGCCGGATGGTGAAGGCGACGAGTTCCGGTGTCGCACATTCGGCGGCGAAGATGAGATCGCCTTCGTTCTCGCGGTCGTGATCATCGACGACGACCACGGCACGTCCGGCGGCGATGTCGGCGAGGGCGCGTTCGACGTCGGCGACGAACGCCGGCACCGACGCCGGGACGGCCTCGAACAGGTGCTCGGTCATCGCCGGTCACCACTCGTCGTCGCGGGGGCGGCTGCCGGGCTCGCGGCGTCGTCCGGTGCGGTCGCGACCCGGGTCTTCGGTGCGCGGCGAATGCCGGGGAGGTGGTAGGTGAGCATGTACACCGCGGCGGCGACCGCGAAGCCGACGACATAGGTCAGATCGCCCCATTCGGGGTGGTGGACGGTCACCCAGCCCTGGTAGAAGGACAGGTTCCAGAACGGGACGGAGGCGATGACGCCCGCGACCCAGGCGGCGAAGCCCCAGTTCAGCACACGCGTCTCGTCGTACAGTTCGTCGACGCGCGACTTGTCCTTGCGTCCGCCGACGAAGTAGTCGAGCAGCAGTGCCGCGCCGAAGGGGGCGATCAGGTAGGCGCCGAGGAACAGGAAGTTCTTGAACTTCGCCTCGAACCCCGCACCGGCCCAGAGGCTGATGATGTAGGCGACGACGCAGATCACGATGACGGCCGTGCGGCGGCTGACCGGGATCCGCAGCGTCTGGACGGAGATGGCACCGCCGTAGACGTTGAGGAAGTTCTGCGAGAACGACGACAGCAGGACGACGATCAGCGCCACCGGAGCCCACGAGCCGGTCAGGCGGGCGAGGGCGGTGATGGGATCCTCACCGGAGACGGCCGAGCCACCGAGCAGTGCACCGGCGATACCCAGCCAGGTGAGCGTGATGAAGTTCCCGGCCAGGGTGTAGGCGCCGGCCCGCTTGGCGGTGCCGTCGTCGTCGGGAAGGTAGCGCGAGTAATCGGACGCGAACGGCCACCAGGCGATGAGGAACGACAGGAAGAATCCCGCGAAGGTGATCCACCCACCGGTGCCGCCGATGTAGAACGGTGCGTCGGGGTTCGCGTCGAAGCCGATGGTTTCGCTGTTGGTCACCGAGACGACGGTGATCAGCACGAATCCGAAGAACAGTACGAACGACAGGATCTTCTGCAGGAAGTGGATCATGTTGTACCCGAACACGGCCACCACCAGCTGGATGCTCACGAGCACCAGGGCCGACAGCCAGAACGGGATGGTGGGCGCGAGTTCGTGCAGTGCCTGGGCGCCGAGGATGATCGTCACCGCGGCCCAGCCGATGCCGGCGAAGACGTTGATGTACGCGACCGGGACGAAGTTGCCGAAGAACCCGAGAGGGCCGCGCGACTGGATCTGCTGCGGAACACCGAGGCGGGCGCCCATCTGCGACAGGATGCCCATCACGGCCGCGCCGACCAGGGAGCCGAGCACGATCGCGGTGACCGCCGCCGTCAGCGAGAGCCCGAAGCTGATGGCGGAGAAACCCAGCACCATGATCGGGAAGTTCATGCCGGCGGCAAACCAGATGGAGAACTGGGAGCGCGCGGTGCCGTGGCGTTCGGCGTCGGGAATGTGGTCGACACCGTACGGCTCGATCGCGGCGACTTTGCTGCGGTACTGGCGGTCTTCGGTGTCTGCCGAGGGAGTCTGAGACATATCGACCTCTCTGATTGCCATGATGTATGGCAGAAGACGTTGCATAGATCACTGTGCAGAACCATTGCGACGAAGTCAACCCCGACGGCGAGATCGTCACATGGGGCAACTTATTTGCAACCCGGATCGACGCAGTTCCGGACGAAGTCTTGACGGGTGAGGCCGGGAGGTAATTAAATGGTCAAGCTGCCATACAAGATGTCAGCAAGTCTTGCATCGAGGAGTGAAGATGGTCGTCGCGTCGACCCGGAAGCTTGTGACCGCCAATTTCCAGGAACAGGTGGCCGACGGACTCCGGCAGATGATCATCAGCGGTGAGCTGGGCCCGGGTGACGCGTTGTCGGAGGTGAACCTGGCCGAGACGTTCGGCATCAGCCGCACGCCGGTGCGCGAAGCCCTCAAGCAGCTGCAGATCGAGGGTCTGGTGGAGATCAGGTCGCGGGTGGGCACCTTCGTCGCCGCCCCGTCCCGCCGCGAGGTCAACGAGCTGTTCGAGATGAAGCAGCTCCTCGAGGGGGCGGCCGCGCGGTTGATGGCGGCCCGCGGAAACATCCCCGAACTGGAGGCGATGAAGTCGAACGTCGCCGACGCCGACGCCGCCGTCCTCGCCGGCGACACGGTGCGGTACGCCGAGTTGGTGCGCGAGTTCCACGAAATTCTCATCGTCGGCGCCGACAACGGCAAACTCGCCACGCATTACCGAATCCTGATGAACCAGTTGGCATACGGGCGTCTGGTGAAGACGTCGCTCGCGCAACCCGGTCGTTCGCTCGATTCCGAGCGGGAACACCATCGCGTGCTCGACCTGATCATCGCCAAGGACGGCACCGGCGCCGAGCAGCTCATGCGCCAGCACGTCCAGGCGAGCCACCACGCCGTGATGGCCGGACTGGACGGTGCCGCCCCGACGAATTGATCCGCATGCCTTGTCGACACGTCTGCGGGCCCACCTGTTTCGGCAGGTGGGCCCGCAGTGTCGTGCGTGCCGGACGGGGGCGGATCACCCGAGGGGGGTGAGCGAGCCTCCGTCGAAGAACTTGCCCGCGCTGTAAATCATCGGCGTCTCCTCGCTGGTTGCGGCGTGCAGTACACGACAGATGAACACGGTGTGGGTACTCGCCTGCAGCCGTTCGCGGATCTCGACCTCCATCTGCGCGCTGCTGAGGTCGATGAGCGGACTGCCGAAGGGGCCGGGCTGCCAGTTCAGGCCCGCGAACTTGTCTTCGGACTTGGACGCGAACCGGTTCACGACGTCGACCTGCGCGGTGGACAGTATGTTGATGGCGAGGTGGTCGGACCGGAACAGGCAGTCGTGGGTGTTGGACGTGCGCTGCACACACACCATCACGGTGGGAGGGTCGAGCGAGATGCTGGCGAAAGCGTTGACCGCCAATCCTTTCGGCGTGTCACCGTCCATGGCGGTGATCACGGTGACGCCGGTGACGAACTGGCGGTTGACCTGCTTCATCAGGTCGATATCGGCCCGGGGCTGCTGAAGCTGCGACATGATGTGTACTCCGTGTAGTTCTGTGGTGGTTCTGCTGGGTGAGTTGTCGGTCAGTCCTGGCCGACGGTGATGATGCCGAGGGCGGACAGGAGTGCGCGGGGGTCCCACGTCACGAATTCCTCGACGATGGCGTCGCCGTCGAAGCGGGCGAACGTCGCACCGCTGACCTCGACGCTCTTCCCGGTGGTGGGGATGCCCAGGAACGCGCCGGTGTGCTTGCCGGCACTGTGCCAGCGGATTGCCGCCCGGTCGCCCTCGAGGACGACGTCGTCGATCGTGGTCGTCAGGTCGGGGAAGGCGGCACGCGTGGAGAGGATGGAGGCCTTGAAGGTGTCGCGATCCTGAGGGTGCCCGTGGGTGCCGTGACGCTGGTATCCCGGGGCGAGCAGGGTGTCGAACTCGTCGACCTCACCGCGGTCCCAGGCTGCATCCCACACGGTCGCGATCAGCTTGCGGCGGGCGTCGTAATCGGTCATTTCATGTGCTCTTTTCGGTCGGAAGCGAGTTCGGTCCAGAACGACACCGTCAGTCCGGCGACGATTACCAGGAAGGGGAGTGAGGTCACGATCACCGTGTTCTGCAAGGCGTTGAGGCCGCCTGCGAGCATCAGCACGATCGCGGTGACGCCGGTGAGTATGCCCCACAGAATGAGGATCCACCGGGCCGGGGTCAACGAGCCGTTCGACGTCATCATGCTCAGCACGTAGGTGTTGGCGTCGGCGCCCGACACGAAGAACACGATGACCAGCAGGATGGCGATCACGGATGTGACCGTGGAGAACGGGTAGTGCTCGAGGGTTGCGAAGAAGGCGCTGTTGATGTCGACCGCGGTGCGCTGCGCGATGTCGCCGCCCTCGTACATGTCGATGTGGATGGCCGCGCCTCCGAACACCGTGAACCAGGTGAAGAAGACGACGCTGGGGACGACCAGAACTCCCATGATGAACCCGCGAATCGTGCGCCCGCGGGAGATCCGGGCGAGGAAGACGCCGACGAACGCGCCCCAGGACACCCACCAGGCGAGCATGAAGTATGTCCACCACTGCATCCATTCCAGGTCGCCGAAGGCGGTGCCCTGCAGGCTCATCCGGAAGAAGTCGCTCGCCCACATGCCCATCGACTCGATGTACAGGTTCGCGACGAACACCGCCGGGCCGACGACCAGGATGAAGACGAACAGCGCGATCGCCATGGCGGTGCTGCACTGGCTGAGCAACTTGATGCCCTTGTTCACACCGGTGACGGCGGACAGCGTGAACATGGCGGTGACGGACGCGATGATCATCACCTGCGACACCGAGTTGACCGGGGTGCCGAACAGCGAGGCGAGTCCGTTGTTCACCTGCAGCGCGCCGAGGCCCAGCGAGGTGGTGGTGCCGAACAGTGTGGCGAACACGGCGAGTACGTCGATGGTCTTGCCGATGGGTCCGTTCACCCGCTCACCGAGCAGGGGATAGAACAACTGACTCACCAGCGTCCGGCGACCCTTGCGGTGCGTCGAGTACGCGATGGCCAGGCCGAACACCGCGAAGATCGCCCACGCGTGCACGCCCCAGTCGAAGTAGGAGTACTGCATCGCGCGCACGGCAGCGTCCGGGGTGCCCGGTTCCGCCAGTCCGTGCGGCGGCGAGGCGAAATGCGAAATCGGTTCGGCGACACCGTAGGAGATGAGGCCGATGCCCATCACCGCACTCAGGATCATCGCCAGCCAACTCGGCGTCGAGAACTCCGGTCTCTCGTCGTCGGGGCCGAGACGCATGTCGCCGGCCGGGCTGAAGGCGAGGAACACCAGGAAGATCAGGATGCACAGGGTCACCACCAGATACGTCCAGCCGAAGGTGGACGTCATCCAGTTCAGCGACCCGGTGGTGACCTCGTTGAGGTTGTCGGTGAACACGACTGCCCAGACGACGAACAACCCCGAGACCCCGACCGACGTCCAGAAGACGGTGCCCAGCCTGGTCCTACCGGGGAGGCGGCCGTGCCCGGCGGCGGGTGCGGCCGCGTCGATTCCGGCGTCGCGCGCCGGTTCCGAGGTCGCGACGTCCGCGTCGGGTCCCGGCTTCTGATGTCGGTGGCTCGATGTGGGGGTCGTGTGCGGCGACGTGCCGCCGCCCCTCTGCTCTACCATGCAACAGATTATGGGGCGCGTCACATTCTCATGTCAATGGACAGTTATCTCGGACGGTGACCCCGAGGGGTTCGGCAAGGCATATTGCGCGGTCCGGACTAGATAACCGCAGGCCAGCGCGTTGTATGCGAACGAAATATGAAGTCGTGGCGACGACCCCTCTTGACCATGATGCGAGCTGCGACTACTGTACGTTGCATGCAAGAGCGGATTGGGAATCGTATCGGGGACATTGGACTCCGCAAGCTGTCGCTCTATCGCGAGGACACTGTGACCGAAGCGGGGAAGGCCCCCGTACGTCCGGTATCTCGCGCCAGCGTCGCAGCCGTGGTCACAAACCCCTGGGTGGGCACGAGTGCCGACACCGACCTGTCGGCCGTGGTCGGTGCCATCGCGCCCCCACTCGCGAAGCTGCTGACCGATCGGCTCATCGAAGCGCTCGGTGGCGTGGACGAGATCGAGGCGTTCGGCAAGGCCGCCATCGTCGGAACCGCCGGCGAGATCGAGCACGGCGGCGCGCTGATCCACACGCCGTACTTCGGGAACCTCGTCCGAGAGTTCCTGCAGGGCGAATCGATCATCTGCTTCGCGGACGCCCGGGCCGACGCCGGCACCGAACTCGTCGTTCCGTTGTGGCACAAGGAACATGCCGCCACCCGAAGTCATTACCAGACCGTGAGCGCGCGAGTGCCCGACGCTCCGCGCGCCGACGAAATCGTCATCATTGCTGCGGCATCGACCGGCCCCCGGCCGCACCCGCGCATCGGCGACCGTGCAACCGACCCCGCAGTCACCGCTCACACATTGGAGGCAGTCCTTTCATGAACGTCCGCAAGATCATCACGATCGTCGAAGAAATCCTGACCGAGGGCGGCCGTCCGGTGTCGCCCGCCGCCCGTGTTGCGATCGTCGCCGCGGTGATCGAGAACCCCTGGGCAGGACAGGGTTTCGTCGATGACCTGGGTCCCGGAATCGACGACAACGCGTCCACCGTCGGCGCACTGCTCGCGCCGAAGGTGATCGAGGCACTCGGTGCCCCCGCCGAGGCCTACGGCAAGGCTGCGATCGTCGGCCTGAACGGGGAGATCGAGCACGGCTCGGGTCTGATCCACACCCTCAAGTTCGGTGACCACTTCCGCAAGGCCGCGAACGCCACCACCCTGCTGCCGGCCGTCGAGAAGCGCGGACCCGCCGGGATCGTGTTCGACATCCCGCTCAAGCACATCACCGACGCGACGATCCGGTCGCACCACCAGACGATCGAGGTGCGCATCGCGGACGCCCCGCACCCGGACGAGATCGTGATCGCCTTGGCGGCCGCGTCGCAGGGACGCCCCCAGCAGCGGCTGGCACCGCTGACGACCGAGCAGTAGTCGGACGGTCTCATGAGCAAGCCAACCATGGTGCTACTGCACGGAGTCGGGCTCGATCACACGATGTGGGAGCCCGCCGCCGCGCTGCTGGCCGAGCACTTCACGGTGATCACCCCCGACCTGCCCGGGCACGGCTCGCGACCGCCTGCCGCCGACGGCACCACCCTCGCCGACCTCGCCGACGGCGTGGTCGGGGAGGTGCCGCCGGGTTCGCACCTGGTGGGCTTCTCGCTCGGCGCGCTCGTCGCCCAGTTCCTGGCGCTGCACCGCCCCGAACTGGTGGCGACCCTGACGTCGGTGAGCTCGGTGTGCCGGCGGACCGCCGACGAGCGCACCGCGGTGCTGGCCCGGCTGAACACCGCCCGCGCCGATTTCTCGGCGAGCGCCGCGGCGTCCATCGCCCGGTGGTACGTCGGCACCGACGTCGACGAGCGGTGGATCGAGTGGACACGGAACACGTTGTCGGCGAACGACGTATCGTCGTTCGTCAACTGCTATCGGGTATTCGCGACGGCCGACGCCGAGCTCGCACCCGCGCTCGGCGGAATCGGCGTGCCCGCGCTGGCCGTGACCGGTAGCGACGATCCCGGGTCCACTCCGGAGATGACGCACCGGCTCGCGTCGGCGCTGCCCGACTGCCGGGCGGTGATCATCCCGAACGCACGGCACATGCTTCCCGTCGAGCGCCCGGACGCGTTCGTCGACAGCATCACCACTTTCATCGGAGAGCACGCACATGTCTGAGCAGTTGCACCACTACATCGGCGGAGAGCACGTAGCGCCCAAATCCGGCGAGTACTTCGACAGCACCAATCCGGCCACCCGCGAGACGCTGTACCAGGCGGCCCGCGGCAACGCGGCGGACATCGACCGCGCCGTCGCCGCCGCGAAGTCGGCGTTCGACGACCCGCGGTGGCGTGACCTCAGCCAGACCCGCCGCGGTCATCTCCTTCGCCGCCTCGGCGACCTCATCGGCGAGAACGCCGAGGAACTCGCGCGGATGGAGGTCCTCGACAACGGCAAACTCCTGCGCGAGATGCGCGGACAGCTGGCCGGGGTGCCCGAGTATTACTACTACTACGCGGGATTGGCCGACAAGATCCACGGCGACTTCGTCCCCACGTCCGACCGCACCGTCCTCAACTACACCTCCCGTGAGCCGCTCGGGGTGGTCGGCGCGATCACGCCGTGGAATTCGCCGCTGACCCTGACGACCAGCAAGCTGGCGCCCGCACTGTGCGTCGGGAACACCGTCGTCATCAAGCCGTCGGAATACACCTCCCGGTCCGCGCTGCGGCTCGCCGAACTGACGGTGGAGGCGGGATTCCCCGCCGGCGCCGTCAACGTCGTCACCGGCTTCGGCGCCGAGGCAGGCCAGGCCCTGGTCGACCACCCGGACCTCGCGAAGATCTCGTTCACCGGCAGCACCGCAACCGGCGCGCGCATCGCGGCGGCGACCGCCGGTCGGTTCATCGGATCGACGCTGGAGCTCGGCGGGAAGTCACCGAACATCGTGTTCGAGGACGCCAACGTGGCCAACGCCGCGATGGGCGTCGTCGCGGGCATCTTCGCCGCCGCCGGGCAGACCTGCATCGCGGGCAGCCGGGTCTTCGCGCACCGTTCCGTGTACGACGAACTGCTCGAGCGGGTCGCGGAGCGGGCGAAGACCATTCGGATCGGCAACCCACTCGACGAGGCGACCGAACTCGGACCGCTGGCATTCGCCGACCAGCGCGACAAGGTCGCGGGTTACGTCGACCTCGGCCGCAGCGAGGGCGCGCGCGTCGTCACCGGCGGAAATGCCTGCGACGGAGGCGGACTCGGCGGCTACTTCTACGAGCCCACGGTCCTCGTCGACGTCGACAACGACATGCGGGTGGTCCGTGAGGAAATCTTCGGCCCCGTGGTGGCGATCATGCCGTTCGATTCCGAGGAAGAAGTGATCCGGCTCGCCAACGACACCGAGTACGGACTCGCGGCCGGTGTGTGGACGACGAACCTGTCTCGCGCGCACCGGATGGCGGCGCGACTCGAAGCCGGCACGGTGTGGGTGAACACCTACCGCGCCATGTCGCCGATGTCGCCCCGCCAGGGCTTCAAGAGCAGTGGCGTCGGCATCGAGCACGGCACCGAGACGATCAAGGAGTACACGCGGCTCAAGAGCGTCTGGATCAACACGAGCGAAGATCCCGTCGCGGATCCGTTCACCATGCGGAGCTGACGTGTCCACCGCTACACGTCGGACCTGTACCCCAACCACACGATTTGCAGAGGAGGAACAGCAATGAGGTTTTCGCTGTTCGTGCACATGGAGCGATGGGACGAAAGCGTCAGCCACCGCCAACTGTTCGAGAACCTGACCGAGCTGACACTGATGGCCGAGGCCGGCGGATTCGAAACCGTGTGGATCGGTGAACACCACGCGATGGAGTACACCATCGCGCCCAGCCCGATGCCGCTGCTGTCGTACCTGGCCGGTCAGACGTCGACCATCCGGCTCGGTGCGGGCACGATCATCGCGCCGTTCTGGAACCCGATCCGGGTGGCCGGCGAGTGTGCGCTGCTCGACGTCATCAGCAACGGGCGCATGGAGGTCGGCCTCGCGCGCGGCGCCTATCAGTTCGAGTTCGACCGTCTGGCGGACGGCCTGCCCGCCGGCGAAGGCGGCAAGCACCTGCGCGAACTCGTGCCCGCCGTCCGAGAACTGTGGAAGGGCGACTACGCGCACGACGGCGAGATCTGGAAGTTCCCGACCTCGACGAGCGTGCCGAAGCCGGTGCAGCAGCCGATGCCCCCGATGTGGGTCGCCGCGCGCGATCCCGCGTCGCACGACTTCGCGGTCGCACAGGGGTGCAACGTCATGGTCACCCCGCTGATGAAGGGCGACGAGGAGGTCGCCGACCTCAAGAACAAGTTCGAGACCGCCGTCGAGAACCATCCCGAGGTGAAGCGGCCCGAGATCATGGTGCTTCGCCACACCTACGTGCACCCGGCCGACGAGCCGGAAGGGTGGCGGCCCGCCGCCGAAGGCATCCAGAAGTTCTACCGGACGTTCGACGCATGGTTCGGGAACAAGACGACGCCGGTTAACGGCTTCCTCGAGCCCAGCCCCGAGTCGAAGTTCGCGGAACGGCCCGAGTTCTCGCCGGAATCGCTGCACAAGACCGCGATGATCGGAACGCCAGAGGAAGTCATCGACCGTCTGCGGTACTACCAGGAACTCGGGATCGACGAGTTCAGCTTCTGGGCCGACAACACCCTCTCGCACGAGGAGAAGCGCAAGTCGCTCGAACTGTTCATCAACGAAGTGGTCCCCGCGTTTCGCTGACACACGACCGCGCCGTCCCACCCTGCCGCAGCGAGGAGTAGCACCATGTATGTCACCGTCGCACCCGACGGTCGGACTGCCACGCTCCACGAGGCCGACGACTGCACCCGACTGCATGTCGCGGCCCCGGCAGGGTGGGACGACGCGCAGGTCCGTGCGGTTCTGCAACACACCGAGGCGGGCACCGTCGAGGACCACACAGCCTGGCTGTCCGTGGACTGGCTGCAGAATGCGGCACAAAACGGCAGGCTGGGCGCGCAGTGGCGGGGCGACTTCGCCGCGATGATCGACTTCGCCCGCAGCCGCGGATGGGTCTCACCCGATGCGACGGCCGTGCGAGCGCACCTCGAGTTCGGCTGACACCGACCGGTCCCATACGTGGCTGCGGGCCTGCCGCAATGTACGGTTGACATGCAAGATACATGGCAGAAAGCCGAGGGGGTCACCGATGGTCGCGACGTCTCGACGGCTCGACACGAGCAACTTCCAGGAGCGCGCGGCCGACGGAATCCGGCAGATGATCATCACCGGTGAGCTCGAGCCGGGACAGCCGCTGTCCGAGGTGTCGCTCGCCGAGACGTTCGGCATCAGTCGCACGCCCATCCGCGAGGCCCTCAAGCAACTCCAGATCGAGGGGCTCGTGGAGATCCGCCCCCGGGTGGGCACCTTCGTCGCCGTCCCCACCCGGCGTGAGCTCAACGAACTGTTCGAGATGAAGCAACTCCTCGAAGGCGGCGCCGCACGACTGATGGCCGCCCGCGGTGAAGTTCCCGAACTCACCGCGATGAAGGAGAACATCCGCGAAGCCGACGCCGCCGTCGCGGCGGGCGACGTCGAACGCTACGGCGAGCTGGTCCACGAATTCCACGAGATCCTCGTCGCCGGCGCGGACAACGGCAAACTCGCCGCCCACTACCGCCTCCTGATGAACCAGCTCGCCTACCGGCGCCTCGTGAAAACCTCCCTCGCCCGCCCCGGCCGATCGCTCGAATCCGAGCGCGAGCACCACACCGTCCTCGAACTCATCATCGCCAAAGACGGCATCGGTGCCGAGAACTTCATGCGACGCCACGTCCAAGCGAGCCACCAGGCGCTCATGTCACAGCTCGACACCTGACCGGGCGAGACGCAGCCTGTCCGGCTCTTGGGCAGGCGCGGCCATTCGATTCGGTGCGTTTCCGCACCGGTGCCGAGTTCGGTGTCGCCTGCGCGACCTCCGGTGTTGCCGAACCTGTCCGGACCTGCTGTGAGGCAGTCCGATTGGCGCAATGGGTCAGCGTGGTGTACAACATCAACACGCATTGATGTGAAGCAGATCACATCACCTGTGACGGATGGACACAGGCAACGCGCCGTAGCGATTGCCTCTCCCCGGCACCACAGTGAAAGAGGAGTACATGAACATCGCCTCGACCGTCCGGACGTCCCCGCTCACCGCGCGCCCCCACCATGGCGGCGGCTCGATGAGCACGGCGGAGATCAAGTCCAGGATCGAGGCCATGTTCGCCGACCGCCGCCCGGCTACTCAGACAAGCGCGCACTGAAAGACGGGGCGAAGACATGAATGTGCTGCTCCTGCTCATGTTGCTGCTGACCGGGATCGCCGCGGTTCTGGCGATGCAGACCGGGGACCATTCCCGTTCTCGCCGCTGACCGCGCTCGGAGGCACAGCGCCAGAGGTGCCGCATTCGAACGAGTGCAGTGCGGAATCACAGACCGCGGATGAGTCCCGGGTGAACAGTTTCCGAATTCCGTGGTTCGAGTCCTCAGGGACGCTTACCTGTCGGCGGGGCTGGGTAGGCGCGGTAGCGGTGCACGTTGCGCCGACCCGATGCCGTCAATGCCGAAGGGGCGAAAACCCGCATGAGCACACCCGACACCACCACCACCACCACTTTGCTGGCGCAACTGCGTACAGTCCTCGACCTGACCCACACCGAGATTCAAATAGCCGAAACCCGGATCGTGCAGGCCCGGACGGACGCGGTGCGCCGGGAGTTGTCCGAGAACGCCGACAACGGCCGAGCCCGCGCACAGGCCATCGAGTCCGCGATCCGCGAACTCGGCGGCGTCCCCGAGCTGATCGGACCGTTCCTCGGGCGGGCCGCCGCCGCGGTCAAGGCAATGGTCGAGCAGGCCCAGCCGTTCGACGAGGCCTTGATCGGTGATCTCGCGCTCGAGCACCAGCTCCTCGACCGAGCCCGGTACATCAAGGCCCTCGCAGTCGCGGCCGGGAACAAGGACGTCGAGAATCTGGCGTTCCGGTTGATCGCCGCGCACTCGGCGACCGTGGACTGGCTGACCACCGTCCTCGCGGAGGACGCCCTGGGCGGGCCGGCGGCGTTGCGTCGCACCCCGCTGCAGGCGGCCACCGGAACCGCGGTGCGACTGGTCAACGCGCCGGTCATCTGGTCGGCCCGCGGCCTGGACCGGGCACTCGATACCGTGCGCTCCACCCCGCCGGCGCTCAGCGAGTTACTGAACCGGGGCGCGCACGCCGGCGACGTTGCCGTCAAAACTCTGACCGCGTCCCGCGATGCCGCCCTCGAGACCGCAGAGCAGGTTACCCGCCGCGAAGGCGCCGACGGGGTCGCGGGAGTGCTGCATTCCGCCCGTACCGCGGCCGGAGTACTCGAACCAGGGGAGCTGCCCATCGACGGTTACGACGACCTCAATGTCTCCGAGGCGGTGGCGGCGGTCAAGGAGTTGACCGAGCCGGCGGACGTGCGGGCCATCGTCGCGTACGAGGAAGCGCACAAGAACCGGCACGGCGTCGTCTCCGCATCGCAAACGCGCCTCGCCGCGATCGCCCAGGAGGTCGCCGGCCTCAGCTGACCGGCCGTCCGTCGGATTCGGCGAGCACGGTGATCGCTCGCCGGCATTCCGCCTACGACGAAAAGCGATCGCAGCGTCACGAACTCGGTTCCGCTTCGGATTCCTGAACCCGGATTCGGGGCATTCGATCGTAAGGATCGGACGGCCGACCGGTAGGGCGTCCGATTCAGGTCCCGCGGGTTGACCATTGAAACAGCCCGCGGGACCGTCTCCCCAGTCCGTACAGCCGGGACGATCTGTTCGTCCACGGGGTCCTCGGGGTCGCTGCGGTACGAGTCGGTTTGCGTAGCGCGGCGTCGGGGCACTTGCGCCAGAGCGGTGCGAAAGGTGTTCGAGCCGAGTGAATTTTGAGGTGGGATGGTTGTGACTATACTCGAGCGAAGTGTGCGCCGACTCGAACACGCTCACTTCTGGATCGACCCACCGGCGCGATCGTGGACGCCATAAACAAGTGGCTTCCGGCGGGCCGGGTCAAGGACGCGCTGTCCGGCACCGACCTGGGACACCCACTACACCCACTCCTGGTCACGGTGCCCCTCGGGGCGTGGGTCAGCGCTATGCCGCCGGCGTCGGCGTCGACACCACCGCGTTCTCCACTCTTCCCTCGGAATGGACGGACGCGGCCCCGGAATCGGCATTGGCCGACAGTGACGTGGTCGCCGTGCTGGTCGGAACCGTGTCGGTGCTCTTGGTGAAGCGCAGCGAGTCCGTCGTCGCGTTGAGCAACCGTTGCACGCATCGCGGCGCGCCCCTCGACGACGGCACACTCGCCGATGGATGCATCGAATGTCACTGGCACGGAAATCGTTTCGCTATCACGGACGGCGGAGTGGTGCGAGGTCCCACGACCCGGCCTCAGCAGGTGTGCGAGGCCCGGGTGCGGGACGGCCGTATCCAGGTGCGGCAACCGGACGAGCAGCGGACGCTACGCGCAAATCCTGTTGCCAGCAGCAACGATTGACGGCGCAGAGCACACAGGACAAGTTGTGGACCGTCCCGGCTAATGATTGCGAAGCGCGTCGATGAGATCTTTCTTGTTCAGTTTCGAATAGCCTTCCAAACCCAGCTCTTTGGCGCGCTTCTTCAGGTCGTCGACCGTCCAGTCCTCGTAGGATGGGGACTTCCCGCCCGACTTTCCGACATTCTTTCGACCACGATTGGCCGCCGCATTGGAGATGCGGGCCGCCTTCTCCTTGGAATCACCCTTGTCGCGTAATTCCTCGTACATCTTCTCGTCTTTGAGTTGGGGTTGCGAATCGTTGCGTGCCATCTCGTGCTCCTCCCATCGTCGACCGTTCGGCGCCTCTCTTCCGCCTACCCGTGCCCCTGACCTCTCAAACGAGGCCCGAGGCGGCGGTCGGTACCCCCGATCGAGTCGCCGCGCGGTCTTGACACGGCGTTCGTCGCGGCGTTTGACTTGGACATTGTGTTGGCTCGCCCGACGGTGTCCTGGGAGGTTGACGTATGCGCGGCATAGGGTTAGCGGGTTCGGGGCATCGACGCGGAGCGACCCTCCACCGCAGGACCGTCTGGGTGCTGGCACTGGTCGGAGTGTGCCTTCTTCCTCTGACGGCTACCGAGACGGCGAGCGGCGAACCGGCGGCTGACGTCGACACCGGGTTCGCGGTCCCGTTCTCGGGGGCACCCGGCTACGAGCGCGTGGCACCCACGCAGATGACCGGTCCGGATCAGCTCAACCAGCCACTCGGTCAGCAAGCGGCGGACGAGATTGCCGGCCAGGTGGGGCTCAACCGGGCTGACGCGTTGTCCGAGCAGCAGTATCACGACCTCATCACCGGCGGCGGAGTCGGCGGCAACCGCGACGCTGCCGAGGTGATCGAAGCATGCGCTGACATTCTCACGAATACGAACGGCCGACCCCTCTATTCGAATGTCGATGGCAAGTCCACACCGTCGGTGCTGGCCAGCTACGGTCTCTACGTGAATCCCAGCGGGCTGCTGGAGAGTCCGGCCAACGCGGACGCGCCGACGAGGCAGGTGAACTCGCTGATCGCTCCGGGCGGTTTCGTGGGCACCTGGTTGCGGGACAACGGTGCGACACGATCCCTGATCGCGCTCTACCAGTCGGCATACACGGTGCAAGCGGTCTACGGCTTCGCAGCGCAACAGATCTCGGGCGCAGCACAATTGGTGACGAACACCAAGGGTGGAGTGAGTTCGGAGGTCGGCATGTCGATGGCGCCGCCGCTCTGGATAGTGAATTTCGCGCTGCTCTACATCTTGAACCCGTCCCTGGCGGCCGCGATGCCTGCCTACTGGGCTCCCATTCCGTCGGCGGTTGCCGACGCCGTGAAGGCGAGCCCCACCGGCCAGGTTCCCTTCAGCGCCTACGCATCCTACTTCCAGTAATTCGATCAGGAGTTCGTCCGACCGGTAAGTGCAACGCGGCGGCCCTTGCGGTGGAGCCGCCGCGTCCTTCGGATTGGCGGTCGCGATCAGCTGCCAAAAATGGTGCCCAGATCCGCGAGGCTGGGAAGGTTCTCGGCGGCGGGCGGTGCGGGGTCGACGCTGGGGACGGTGACGACGGTGGAGGCTTGTTGGACGGTGTAGGCGGTCATGGGGAACTGGATCAGGTATTTCTCGATGCCGGCATAGTCGGACACCCACATCGCGGGGTCGTCCCCGGCGCGCGAGCAGGAGGCGAGGGCAACATAGGAGCCGTCCGGTACCTCGGTGACCAATTGCGTTGTGGTGCCGGCCGGAATGTCGTCCTGCTGGTACAGGGTCTGCCCGTTGCGGACGACGTCGTCGACGGGTGGAAGGACCCCGCCGGGAGCGGGTGCGAGCGAGGTCGTGCAGCCGATGACGCCGCCGGTGTTGTTGGTGATCGTGTTGGTCACGGCCGATCCACTGACGTTGAACGCGAAGGTGACGTCGGTGGCTTCCGCCGCGGCCGCCGGTGCGGCAGCGGCAACGGCGAGTGGGATGGCCGCGGCGGCAACGAGGGTGGTGCGGGCGATCATGCGCATCCTGAATGTCCTGTTCGTCGGGTTGAAGTGTTCGATGAGAATGGTGCAGGAAAAACCAACCGATCGGCATGGTTTGGGTGAAACTGCCCGCCCGCGAGCAAAGGCGAGTGACAGGATGGCCTGATGGGGAGACAGATCGGAATTTTCGGGGGAGTGGGCTCGGTCGCCGGGCTGATCGCGGTGGTGGTGTCTGCCTGGCGGACCTCGCGTCCGTATGCGATGGGGTACGTCTCCGGGTTCGCCCCACTGACACAGCCGTGGATTCCGGTAGTGGTCCTCCTCGCCGGCTGCACGATCGCCGGCGCCGGGTGCGGCGCGGTGCTGTGGTTGTCCGGGTGGCGAATGGTCCGCGACGACGCGGGCGAGGACGAACGCCGTCGGCGGCGCACCTTCCTTCTGGGTCGTACGGTCGCCGCGGGTCTGGCCGGTGTGACGGTCGGGCTCTCGCCGACGCTGGTGTTGCTGTACGTCTGGTTCACGGCCGCCGTCGGTATTGCGGTGGAGATGTCGCTGGTGCTGGCGCTCTACGCGGGCAGTGCGGTGTCGGCATACGGGTGCGCCCTGCTGGCGGTGTGGTGGGTGCTCACCGCCGCGGGCGATGAGCGCCGGACGGCGACGGTGCGCTCGCTCGCACTGGTGCTACCGGTCGGTGCGCTCGCTGCGACCGCCGCGGGTGTCGCCGTGGCGGCGGCGTTCGGGTACTACACCGACCCGGTCGCCTTCGTCTGCGTGATCTTGGCGGTTGTGATGGTGCTGGTCGCGACCGTCGGTGCCGCGCGGGTGTCGGTGTCACCGTGAACGGAGTGGCTGCCATTTCGACATTTCGACGTGATCCGCCGCGGACGAATCGGATGGCGTGCTAGAACCAGAAAGTGACTCTGTGTGAGCAGATCGAGATCGACGATCGAACACGCATGATCGTCGGTCAAGAGTTGGATTTGGTCGGCGGCCGGCCGGACGTGTGCAACGTGATCGTTCACCGAGCCGGGGATCTGCTGGTGCTTGTCGACAGCGGTGCGACGTCGGTGTTCCGCGACGCGATTCGGTCCGCTGCCGACGACCTCGCCCCGTGGTCGAAGATTCTGCTCCTCACGACCCACGGCCACCCTGATCATGTCGCGAACAACGACCTCGTCACCGAGCTGGGCGAGGGGATCGATCACGCGAATGTGCAGCATTTCGTCAGCGCGCACGACGCGGGCCAGTATCACGACGACGGACTGTCCTACTGGATAACGAGTTTGGGTCGCGTGTCCGGCCTGGTGCCGGGGTTCGAAGATCCTTCTGCGGCGGCTCGCCAGCTGCTCGCGATGTACCAACCGTACGTTCCCATCACCGACATCACCCGGACCTACGAGGAGCTCCCGCTCGAGCATCTCGTCATCGGCACTCAGCACGTGTCGGGCTGGTCGTTCGGCGGCGGTGCCGTTCAGGTCATCCGCACCCGGGGGCACTGCGCCGGCCAGGTGGTCGTCCACCTTCCCGAGGCGCGGCTGTTGCACCTGTCCGACGAACCGAACGGCCCGTGCGGAGCGATGCACGACGCCAACCAGCTGAACATCTTTGCCGCCGCCGCCCAGGCTCTGACGCTGGTCGAGACCGGTGCCGTCGACGTCGTCACCGAGGGCCATGCGTTCGAGGTGTTCGATCGTCGGACCGCGGCCGAACGCCTGACGAAACTGCTCGATCAGGCTGCGGCGCTCGACGACGCCGCACAGGAACTGCTCGCCGGTGGCATCAATGACCTACCGGCGTTCGTGGAAGCCTTCGTTGCGCGCTCGCAGGAGCTCGGTGCCTCGGGTGCGAACCCGAACCCCATGTTCAACACCATGATGACGATCGCCAAGCTCCGCGACCTCGGTCTCGTCGTGGAAGGTGAAGGCTCGCAACAGACATGGAGCCGACCCGTGCTCGACGACACCCCGCGCGCGCCCTGATCACCGCTGGAGTCAGTCGTCCTCTTGCAGCTCGACGAGGGCCAGCGCGGTGTCGACGGCGGTCAGGTTCTGTGCCAAAGGGCGCGGCAGCAGCTCGTCGACCCGCGCGAGCCGTCGGTCGATTGTGTTCCGGTGCGCATACAACTTCTCGGCCGCCTTGGAGATGTTGGACTGCTCAGCGATGAAAACCCGCACTGTATGGCGAAGTGCGCGGTCGGCGGTCGCGAGCGCACCGAGCGTGTCGGTGATGAAGAGTTGTGCCTCCGGGACGTCGGACGCCAGCAGGGAGATCAGCTGGACGTCCTCGAACCGCACGGTACGGCGGCGGGATCCGAGACGCGCCAGGAGATTCTGCGCCGCGGCGGCGTCGAGATGACTGCGCCGAAAGCCGTTGACATCCGGCCCGGCCCGGCCGAGGGCTATGCGAACCCCGGGGATGTCCGCGACGATTGCAGAGAGGTCAGAGGCGAGGGGCGCCCGGGTCACCGGTAGCCACACCCACAGTGCCGCGAAACCGGCAACCAGGGTCAACCGGCGCTCCGCGCCGCACACGCGCATGAGCTGTTCCGCCGCCACCTCGAGCCCGCCGACGTGGTCCTCCGAATCGACCCACACGATCGCGGCGAGGTGGTGACCGGTCAGCGCATAGCCGAGCTGCGCCTCTGCCCGACCGCGGGTGATCGAGGCTCCCTGAAGCAGCAGTTGCACCGTCGCTAGACGTTGGACCAGCGGTCCGCGAGCGAGCTCGGTCCGCACCTCGTCCACATGGGCGGACACCGCTGCCATCAAATCGTAGAAGTAGGTTGTGAGCGAGTTAGCTGAGATCTCGACCAGCTCTCGCAGCTCCTCGAGGTCATCCGTAGCGTCGAAACACCCCTTCAACCACCAGCACCACGTGACCCATTGCGATGCCCGCCACGCATCGACGTCGTCAGTGTCGACGCCGCGCAGCACCAGGTCGCGTGCATGCTTCACCAAGTCCGGGAGGAGCGTCGGCTCGACCAGCTGCCCCGGGTGGTCGATGTTGGCCACGAGCCAATGGGCCAACGTGGAGTGGGTGAAGCGTCGATCCAGCTCGGCGAGCATGGGGTCCTCGGCGAACGTCGGATCCTCGAGGCTGCGCTGTCCGGCGTCCCAGGCTTCGTCGGCGACCGCGGCCACGGTCGCCTGCATTCGTGTGGCGAGGTCCCGGAACAGCTCGCATACCCGAGGAGAGGGTGTCGGCCCCGGGTGGCCTGACTTCTTCACCATGCCTCCCTAGCCGGCGGATCCGAAATTGCGTGGACCGCCTCGAACATATCGCCCCGAAGCGCCCGGGGCGCCATCCGTGTGAAAATTGGACACGGGGTGGGCGTCCCGGGCGGGGCACTCAGGCGTTGTGAGATTCCGCGCGCGAAGCGGGCGGCTCAGAGTTCCAGATAGTCTGCGAGCTCGTGGTAGTCGCTCATCCACAGGCCTGCGGTGCCCGTGGGGTACTGGGAACGGAAACCGATGAGACTCTGCACCCGAGGCGACAGTGAGCGGGCCGTGTCCATGGAGACGAGAAACGGGTAGGCCTCCTCGCCGGTGAGGATGCTCGGCCCCAAGCCGATGCTCAACGCGCGGCGGTGGAAGTCTGTGGTCAGGTTCGCGCCGCCACCGTGCGCCACCTTGCTACTGAAGAGCAGGACGTCACCGGCATTCATGGTCGCCGGAATCGTCTGTTCCGGGGTGCCGCGGTCCTCGTAGTCCGGCCAGCGGTTACTGCCGGGAATCACCCGGGTGGCGCCGTTCGCCTCGGTGAATTCGGTCAGGGCGATGAAGAAGTTGACCCCGGTCTGCGGTCCCTTGGGGCCCAGGCTGAGGAACGGGTACCAGTTCTCCAGGTCCCGGTGCAGGGGTTGTGCCGGGCTTCCGGGACCGATCTCGATCACCTGAGCCGTGACCATCCAGTAGCTCCCCGCCTCCTCGCGGAAGATGGCATCGCCGAGGGCGTGGAGGAGGTCGTGGTCGACGATCTCTTTCCGAAACACCTCGCTGTGGGTGACCATGTTGGTCAGCCGCTTGGTCTGGGAACCGAAGAACTCCTGGACGGTCTCATCGTCGATCTTCGCCCCCGGCGCGATCGCGCCTATGGCGGGCTCGACCTCCGAATTGAAGCGCTCGACTTGCTCGGGGGTCAGAAACCCCTTGATGATGACGCCGCCATCCTCGTGGACGATGCCGACGATCTCGTCGATCGGCGCGTCGCTATTCACCCTGCGCAGGCTTGCTGTGGTGGCTCCAGTCATGGTCTCTTTCCAATCTCGTTCGTGTCCAAGGCGAATCGGCTTCGCCTGACTACCGTCGTGCTGTGATGCCGCTCTCAGATTCGCGGTCCGACGCGCTGCGATCCACACCATTGCGCATCAGGGTGAGTGCAGGGTGCACCATCGCCCGATGCGGGGATGTGGCTAGCGGGAGGCCAGGACGTTGGCCGGCTCGGCGTCGGTCAGGGCAGCGACCTCGACCGCCGCCCGTTCTCCGGCAATGACCGCACCCTCCATCGAGCCGGGCCACGTGGGCGAGGCCTCCGATCCGGCGAAGTGCAGACGCCCGGCCGGGGCGGCGTAGCCCGGACCGCACGTGGTGAGGAGTCCGGGCGGCCAGGTCGGGACGCACCCCGTCGTCCAGCGCTCGTCGGTCCAGTTCGTCTCGTGGTATTCGTCGGGGTGCAGGGCTTCCTCTCCGAACGCACGGGCCAGGCCCGCGAGGACGGCCTCGCGACGCCGGACCGCGTCGTGCGGCATCGGGTCGGGCAGATCGGCACAACTCCCGCCATCGCCTCGCGCGAATCCGACGAGGACGCCCTGCTTCTCGCCGGGCGGGGTGTCGTCGAAGGTCAGCATCAACGGCGCGGAGTCGCTCATGGTCGCCCCGCTGAGACCCTGACTCCGCCAGAAGGGCTCCCGATAGACCACATGGACCTTGTAGGCGTGCATCATCGACATACGCTCGCCCATGGTCCGTTGAGGTAGCGGGAGTTGGGGATCCACGCTGATGGCGGCGCGGTCGGCAGGGCTCATCGCGATCACCACGCGGCGAGCGTGATGGGTGTGGCCGGGCGTGTCGACCTCGACGTGGTCGTCGTACTGGCGGATCGCAAGAATCGGAGAATTGAGGACGACTCGGTCTCCGAGCTCGGCAGCCATCCTCAGGCTCAGCTCGGCGGAGCCGCCGGTGAAGGAACGCTCGTTGCCGCCGGAGAGAGATGCAAGGAGAGTCTCCACACCGCCGATCGAGCGCAGGTGGCGGAGGACGAAGAGCAGCGACAGGTCGCCCGGCCGAGCCCCGAGGGTCAGCGTGGCGATGATTGCCCACAGCGTGCGCGCCGTACTCGTCTTGGTCGTGCGCTGCACCCATGATGCGAAGGTGAGGCCGTCCAACCTCGCTGCCTCCGGCGTCGCCAGCGCGTCGTCTGCGGGGCTGCGCTTGCACAAACGGTCCAGACGGATCAAGGACTGCGTGAAGTCCGCAGAACCGATCGGGTCCGCTGACCACGGCATCGAACCGCTGAACTTGATGACGCGCCCGCGGCGCTCGAACACCGCCTTTCCGTGCTCGTGGTGGGGCCAGGTCGACACGCCGAGTTCTTCTCCGAGCGCGATGAGCCGTTTGTACTCGGGACCGACCAGCTGACCGCCTTCCTCGGCGAACCGACCGTTCCCGAGCTGGTGGACCTTGGTGCGCCCACCGACCCTGTCGCGGGCCTCGAGGACCCGCAGGGACGTGATGCCTGCCTGGTCGAGGCGACGGGCCGCGACCAGCCCGGACAGGCCGGCCCCGATCACGATGACGTCGACGGTGGCTGTCTCGCGTTTCATGGCTACGTGCTCCATCCAAAAGCTGTGTGGTTGTTTACTGTTCGTTCGCCGGCCCGGTTCGGGGTTCATGCCGCGATGAGATGAGGCGTCGGCGTCCGGGGGAGTCGAAGCGCCGCAAGGACACCCGGAATGGACAGCGCGGCGAGCAGGACGAGGATCACCCGCGGCGTGTCGAGGAACATCTGCGGGGCGAGCACGAACGCGACGCCGCCGAGATTGCCGAGAATCGTGAGAAACGCCGTTGCGGATGCGGCGTTCGCAATGCCCGCGTGGATCTCCGACCACTCGAAGACGATTGGCAAGGCGGCCATCATGAAGAAGCCGACGACGACGGCGAGCACCAGCAGGGTCACGTGATTGCCTGTCGCCGCGAACGCCAGGAGTCCGAAGACCTGGACGACGCTGATGGCGATCAGGGCGGTGCGCCTGGCGTCACGCCTGGCCGCGAGACCGGGGATGGTGATGGCGCCCGTGACGCCTCCCAGGGTCAGGGCGATCACGAGTGGTCCGCCGAACCCGGCATTGCCGAGGTGGTCTTGGACCGTCTCGATCCACGTGATGAACGCGTTGAACAGGCCGAAGAGGACGAACATCACTCCCGCGAGCATCCAGAGTTCCCGGGTTCGACGGAGGTGGCTCCGGGCGACGGCAGGCTCGGGGTCCACCACGGCCACGGGCACCCGGACGACCGTCACCATGATCAGTAGCGCCACGCCGGCGGCGGTGCCGACGGCTGCGTGGACTGCGACCAGCAGCGTGATTCCGCCGTGTTCGTACAGCGGCTGTCCGGTGACGGCGGCCAGGAGTACTCCGAGGTAGAACGCTGCCGAGAGCAGAGCGATCACGGTGGGCCGCTCCTGCGCGGAGAAGTACCGGGCCGGGTACTTGGTGATCGCGTTGGCGACGAAGGGGGTGCCGGCGGTGATCAGAACCTGTCCGGCGAGGGCCCATCCGTAGGACGAGGGATCGACGAGGCGGAGCAGTGGTCCCACCGCAATCATGGCGGCGCCCACCGCGAGCGTGGTGTCGAACCGTCGGTCCAGGAAACGGCCGGAGACGGTGCCGAGGAGGACCAGGAAGAGAGGGGAGAGCAGCGCGAGGTTCCCGACCGACGCCTCGGAGACTCCGAAATCCACTCGTACGCCCGACGTGACCGTGGCGTAGGTCAGGAACGTCATCGTGCTGGTGGTGAGCGCCGCAGCGTAGGCGGCCATCACGGCCCATCGTATTGCCGACGGCTTGATCGCAGTGCGGTGGTGATTCTTGGTGGCGCCCTGTGTCATCGGGCACTCCTTCCGGGGCAGTGACTGTGAAGTAGAACACTCCATCTGCGGCCCTACCTGGGACTACACCAATACGCCCCATCCTCCGCCGACGCGCGGTGCGATCTGCCCCAATCTGCCTTCTCGGCCTGCCTCGCTCCCTGGCACCCCGCGATCAGGCGGTGATCTCCTCGACGGCGACCTCCACGACCTCGGTCGGGCGCTCGCCGTCGGGGTCGAGGCGCGCATGCTGGGCCAGGTTGTCGAAGAAGGTGCGAGCGGGGATGACCTCGGGGCCGTGGACGCCCGGTTTGTCGACCTGACCGCGCGCTGTCATGAGCGTCGCCACGGCCAGGGGGATGCCGGTCATCGTGCCCATGCTGTCGTCGGGTACGACGAGAGGCCGAGCGCCGACCCGGACGCGCTTGCCGTTCTTGGTCCCCTCCGCAAGCGCGAAGAGCACCGGCAGCGACGGCGCGGGACCCGCAGCGGATCCCATCGTGCTCGGTTCGAGCACCAGGGCTCGGCTCGCCGCGGCCACGTCGAGTTCGCCGGAACGGACCCGGTCAGCCGTGCGGATCACGGCCTCCATCAACCGCGGGCGAGAAGTCATGAGGTTGAGGGATTCTCGAACTCCGCTGCGCGTCCGGGGAAGCGTCAGAGGCTCGGGATGACCACACACCCAGACGGGCGCCTCACCCCAACCCGGGTAGCTGATCGTGCGCTCCTCGAGCGGCCGAGCGTCCGCGAGGCCGCCGTCGCGCCACACCTTGATGGTCGCGGTGCAGTTGTGGATCCAGTGCTCGATCGCCGCGGAGGATGTCACACTGGTGTCGACCTCGGCACGCTGGAAACCGGATGCACGCCAGGACGTGTAGACGGTCTCCACCTCGTCGCATTCGTCCATTGCCAGGACGCCGAGGAGATTGCTGATGCCGGGGCTCGCGCCGACCCCGATCACCGCCGTGATGCCGGCTTCGCGTGCCTCGGCGTCGAGTTCGAGCATCTCGAGCGTCGGCTCGAAATCGTCGCAGATGTCGAGGTAGTGCGTACGCGTCGCGATCGCGGCGCGCAGAACGAGAGGCCCGAACCGATAGAACGGTCCCGTCGTGTTGAGCACGACGTCGATGTCGGCGAGTGCATCGGCGAGCCCGTCCGGGTCGGAGATGTCCAGCGCGAGCGGTGTCGCCCGGGGGCCGAGCTTGTCGGCGAGTGCTTTGGCGGCCTGCTCGTTCCGATCGGCGACGAGGACCTCGGCGATCTCTTCGGCGTCGGCCAGCACTCGGCAGGCGTGGGCACCCATCTCGCCCGCACCGCCTGTCACGAGAACCCTTGTTCCGGTGGGATATTCAACAGCCATAGTGGATTCAGTCTCCAGTGTGTCGGCAGGGATCGGACCCTGCGGAGGGTTGAGAGGCGGGCGTGTGGTCGACGTCGTCCTCGAGCGCATCACGCTCGCCCGCGGTGAGAGGCCGCGGGCCGCGCGCCTCCACGTCCCAGGCCACGAGTGTCGCCTCGGAGCGGTTACACACGGTGCCTTTGGCGTCGAGGAGCAACTCGGCGAGATCGATGCTCGATCGGCCCAGGCGCACCGGTCGGATCACGACCCGGAGCGGGCCGTCTTCTTCGAGGATCTCCCTGAGGTACTGCATCCGATGAGCGGCAACGACATACGCGGGACTGCGGGTCTTCCAACGGTCGCGCAGGTACTCCACCCGCGCCTGTTCGAAGGCCTTGGGGTAGACGGCGGCGGTCAGGTGGCCCAGGTAGTCGAAGTCGTACGACCACGGGTGCACCGTCGTCGTCCAGCTCATGGGGTGTTCCAGGTCATGGCGATCTCCATCAGGTCTTGACAGCGGATGGGCGAGTACCGTTCTATAACAAACGTCTCAAATAAGAAACCCCAAACGAAGAACGGAGCCCCCGTGAACGACGTCAGCAGGCCTCGACCGCTCACGGTCGACCGCGTCAGCCCGGTTGACGACCTGCTGCGCGCGGTCGCCAGGGACCCAGGCCGCCCGCTGTTGCGGTCCCACCACGAGGTCCTCTCCGTGGGTGAGCTGGCCGACCGGGCGCGCTGTGTGGCAGCGGAACTCGGGCGCCGCGGCGTCTCGGCAGGGGACCGCGTGGCCCTGGTCAGCGGCAACTCGATCGACCGGGTCGTGTGGATGTTCGGCATCTGGTGGCTCGGAGCGGTCGAGGTGTCGGTCAACGTCGAGCTCCGCGGCCCGATGCTGTCCCATGTCCTGACCGACTCCGACCCCAGCCTGATCGCGTGTCAGGACGACCTCCTGGAGCCGGTCCGCGATGCGACGGCCGGGGACGTCCTGCCGATGAGCGAACTGACGGTGGAGCCTGTCCACCAGGCGGTGCTGGACGAACTCGATGCTGCGCAACGCGGCTTCGGCCCCGGCGAACTCGCGACCATCCTCTACACCTCGGGAACGACGGGTCCGGCCAAGGGGGTGATGCTCCCGCGGGCGTACTTCTCCAACCTCGCCGAGGTGTGGATCGACCGGCTCGATCTCGGCGCCGACGACATCGGTTACTTCCCGCTCCCGTTCTTCCACGTCGATGGCCACGTCCAGCTCACGGCATGCATACAGTCGGGCGGCTCGATGGCCTTCCGTGACCGGTTCTCCGTCTCGGAGTACTTCACCGACGTCCGACGATTCGGAGCGACGTGGGCATCGGGTGTGGGCGCGATGCTCTCGATGCTGGCCCAGGCAGAGCTGCCCGAGCCGGGCTCGCACCGCCTGACCCGTCTGCTCGGGGCCCCGGTTCCGCAGGTCGCCTACGAGACGTTCGAGGACCGACTCGGTATTCCAGTGCTCACGATCTTCGGTCAGACCGAGTGCGACGGCATCGCGATGGACAGCGTCGGGCAGCGGCGCCGCGGCGCGGCGGGACGTATTCACGACGCGATCGACGTTCAGGTGGTCGACGAGAACGACCGACCGCTGCCTGTGGGCGAGACGGGCGAGATCCTCTACCGTCCGCGGCGCCCGCACCTCGCAGCCCTGGGGTATTGGCGGCGTCCCGAGGCGACGGTCGAGGCGTGGCGTAACCTGTGGTTCCACACCGGCGATTCCGGGCATCTCGACGGCGACGACTTCCTCTACTTCGACGGGCGCCGGACGGACAGTTTGCGCCGGCGCGGCGAGAACATCTCGGTCTGGGAGCTCGAGCACAGCCTGAAAACGGCTGGTGGCGTTCAGGACTGCGTGGTCATCGGTGTCCGCGACGAGCACGGCGGCGAGGACGAGATCAAGGTCTTCATCGTCCCGGACGGTGAGTCTCTGGTGCTCGAGGAGTTCATCGAGCACTGCCGCAAGGTGCTTCCCCGATTCGCCATGCCGAGATATCTCACCGTCACCGACGGATCCGAGTTCGTCCGCAGCGCCGGGACCGGCGTGGTCCAGAAGCACCTGCTCTCCCGCGACATCACGTCGCCCGACGTCATGGAAGTACCCCGATGAGCGCATCCAATGGATTCAACTGGTCTGACGCGTTGTCCGAGTTCGACGTTCGCCGCACCCAGGCTCGCAGCCTGGGCGGTGAGCGCCGGGTGGGGCGACAGAAAGAGCAGGGCCGGTACACGATTCGCGAGCGGATCGACGCCATCGCCGAGAGCTTCAGCGAGATCGGTGAGTTCGCCGTCTTCGAGGAATACGACGCGCTCGGCAACAAGCTGGGCACCCTTCCCTCGAGCTACGTGTGCGGCCTGGCGAGGGTGGACGGCCGGCCCGTCGCTCTCGGCGGTGAGGACTTCACGGTCCGCGCCGGCGCTCCGCAGTCCTACCTCGACCGCATGAAGGGCGGGATGGGTGGCTTCGTCGAGGACCTTGCCCACGAATACAAGATCCCGCTTCTGATGTTCGTCGAAGGCATCGGCGGCGACGTCGCGGCGCAGGAGGACAAGGGACACGCCTACCTCACCAGTTCCTTGAGCTGGACTCGTTCGTTCGAGCTCCTCGACGAGGTGCCGGTCCTGACCATGGTGAGCGGCGCCGCCGTCGGAGCCAGCGCGGCACGGGCCGTGGCCAGCCATTTCTCGGTGATGACCAAGGATTCCGTGATCTTCGCGGGGGGCCCGCCGCTGGTTCGGCGCGCACTGGGTCTCGACATCGACAAGCACGAGCTGGGCGGTGGGCCGGTGGCGACCAGCTCGGGCGCCGTCGACAACCTGGCGCGGGACGAGGACGACGCAATCGCTCAGATCCGCGCGGTGCTGAGCTATCTACCCCAGAACGTCTGGGAGCTCCCGGAGCGCACGACGTGCGAGGATCCCGTCGACCGCCGTGCGCCGGAACTCCTCGACATCATCCCGGAGAACCGACGGCAGACCTATCGTGCGACCAAGGTGATCAAGGCTGTGGTCGACGAGGGGTCATTCTTCGAGATCGGCTCCAGGTGGGGCAAGAGCCTCGTCACCGGTCTCGCCCGGATCGATGGGATGCCCATCGGTGTCCTCGCGAGCAACCCACAGCACCTCGGCGGCGCGATGGACTCGGCCGCTGCCGAGAAGCAGGTACGGCTGATCAACCTCTGCAACACCTTCCACCTCCCCGTCCTCTACTTCGTCGACGTTCCCGGGTTCATGGTCGGTCCCCAGGCAGAGCGGGCCAACGTCATGCGATGGGGAGTCCGCGCGATTCAGTCGGTGGTCGAGGCGACGGTGCCCATCATCACGGTGCAGGTGCGCAAGGCGTACGGCCTGGCTGTTTCCGCGACCGCGAATCCCGACCGGCTCGGGCTGCGCCTGGCATGGCCCAGCGGCGAGTGGGGCGACCTTCCCATCGAGGGTGGCGTGGAGGCCGCCTATCGGCGAGAGATCGAGGCGGCGGAGGACCCCGCCCGGATGCGGGCAGAGATCGAGGCCCGGATGGGCTCCCTCGTCGATCCGTGGCGGACGGTCGAGGCGTTCGGCGTGGAGCACATGATCGACCCGCGCGAGACCCGTGAGGTCGTGGCCTCATTCCTCGATGCCGGCCAGGGCGCGCTCGCCGCTGCCGTGAGCCCGGCGCGCCCAGACCGGCGCCGTGGCCGATGAAACCCAACAGGTGCGAACTGCGCACCACCGGAACGGAGAACAACCATGAATGAAATCGCTGCCGAATGCGCGGCCACCGTGTGGAAAGTCGTCGCGGCACCTGGTGACCGGGTCAGCGAAGGCGACGTGCTGCTCATCCTCGAGTCGATGAAGATGGAGATCCCGGTCGAGGCCGAGGACGACGGAGTCGTGGCGCAGATCCACGTCACCGTCGGAGCCGGCATCTCCGAGGGCGACCTCCTCGTGACGCTGGAGGGCTGAGCTCATGTTCGACAAGGTTCTCGTCGCGAACCGGGGAGAAATCGCCGTACGCGTCATCACGACATTGCGGCGTCTCGGCATCGCGAGCGTCGCCGTCCACTCCGACGTCGACGCGGGCAGCCTGCACGTCCGGATGGCCGACGAGGGGGTGCTTATCGGTGCAGCCCCGGTCGCGGAGAGCTACCTGAGGATCGACCGCATCATCGAGGCCGCCCTCGCCACCGGCGCGCAGGCGATTCATCCCGGCTACGGCCTGCTGTCCGAGAATCCGGAGTTCGCCCGCGCGTGTGCGTCGGCCGGGCTGGTGTTCATCGGCCCTGGGCCCGAGTCGATGGAGATGATGTCGTCGAAGATCCGGGCGCGGGAAACCGTGACGGCCGCCGGCGTCCCCGTCGTTCCTGGCGATACCGAGCCGATCCACCCCGGCCCCAAGGCCTATGCGATCGCGGACGCCATCGGCTATCCCGTCGCCGCCAAGGCGGCGAGCGGCGGTGGCGGAAAAGGGTTCCGCGTGGCCCATGGCCCCGACGAACTCGCCGCCGCGGTCGAAGGCGCGTCGGGTGAGGGCGAACGCTTCTTCGGCGACGCCACTGTCTACCTGGAGCGTTACCTCGAGAACCCGCGTCATGTCGAAGTGCAGATCATCGCCGACACGCACGGCAACATGGTGCACCTGTTCGAGCGGGACTGCTCGGTGCAGCGGCGGCACCAGAAGCTGGTCGAGGAGGCGCCCTGTCCGCTGCTGACGGACGCCCAGCGCAGGCACCTCGGTGAGATCGCGGTGCGGGCAGCGCGAGCCGCGAACTACTACTCCCTCGGCACGGTCGAGGGACTGCTCGTCGGCGACGACTTCTACTTCCTCGAGATGAACACCCGCATCCAGGTCGAGCATCCGGTCACCGAGCTCGTCACGGGGCTCGACCTGGTGGCGGAGCAGATCCGCATCGCCGCTGGTGAGCCGCTGAGTTTCGGCCAGTCCGACGTGCGGATCCACGGCCACGCGATCGAGTGCCGGGTCAATGCCGAGTCGGCCACCAAGGGCTTCCGCCCAGGACCGGGCCGGATCGAACGGTTCGTCGCACCGGTCGGAGATCGAGTGCGGGTCGACACCGGGGTGGCCGAAGGAGACGACGTCCACCCCTACTACGACCCGATGATCGCCAAGGTGATCACGTGGGGTGAGGACCGCCGCGCTGCCACCGACGCGATGCGCAAGGCACTCGACGAGACCGTGATCGCGGGCATACCGACGCTGATCCCGTTCCATCGCGCGCTGCTCGCAAGTGAGGAGTGGGAGCGCGCGAGCACCTGCCGTGAGCTGGTCGAGGACCGGTCCTGGCTGAAGTCCACCGCCGCCTGGGACGACAGCTCCGGGTGAGGGGTGCACTGTGCACCACGGAGCGTCCCTGAACGCCCCAGATGTGTGTGGCGCGAGGCACAGCCGCTGGCGAATCATTGCTACCGGGCCGGGCGATGGGCCCCGCGGATCGAACTCAGGAGTGCAACTATGGCCGGCAGCGGGGCTCAGTGATGTGCCGAGTCGAGCGCACTCATCGCGAGCGCCGAGTCGACCCAGGTCCGGACCGGGGGCTGGACGGTGGGATCGCCCGTGTCCCAGAGGTTCGAACCGAGCACCGCGTAGCTGGCGTAACCATCGATGAGCGCCACCAGGTAGTCGCCGATCTCGCGCGCTCGGGACGTGGGCTGGTCTCGGGAGGCCAGCGCCGCGCGCACGTGTTCCTCGACGGTCGAGCGCCACGACGCGAGATAGTTGATCATCTCTCGCCCCAGCTTGTCCGGGGAGCTTGCTGCCTCGGCGTAGAAGAACAGGGTGATCCGGCTGAAGGCCACCGACTGCGCGTCGAGCGGAATATGCGCGGTCAGTATGCGAACCAGCCGCTCGATCGGGTCCAGTCCGGTGTCCTCGGCGATCGCGGCCAGCCGACGGCCTGAGAGCCAGAAGGAATGCCGGAAGGCCAACTGCAGCAGGTCGTCTCGACCACCGACGTAGTGGCTCAGCACGCCGGTGGACCAGCCACTGCGGTTCGCGACGTCCCGCACGGTGACGCCGGAGACGCCGCCCTCGGCGACGATCGCGAGGACGGCGTCGGCGATCTCGGCACGCCGCTGGCGGTGGTCGACGATCTTCGGCATGCCCGTATTTAAACACAACCGATCGACTTAAATACCCACGAGGAGCGCGCTCATGACCATGACTGGCACGACTGCCAGGAGCGACGTCGATGCGCTGATCATCGGCGCAGGTCCGTCCGGCGTCACTACTGCCCGACTGCTGGCCGAGAGCGGGTTCCGGGTGACCGTCCTGGAACAGGGTGACTGGCCCGACGTCGCCGACTACCCCAGCGAAAAGCTCGAACGGGAACTGCTCGTCGCCGGCCGCTGGAACCCCAACCCCAACCACCGCCGTGGACCGAGCGATTATCCCGTCAACGACGCCGACTCGGACGTGCACCCGTTCATGTTCAACGGAGTCGGCGGCAGCAGCGTCCTGTTCTGGGCGGAGTGGCCCCGAATGATCCCCTCCGACTTCCGGGTCCGCACCCTGGACGGTATCGCCGACGACTGGCCGATCACCTACGAAGATCTGCAGCCCTACTACGAGGCTGTCGACGAGATGATCGGCGTCTCGGGGCTGGGCGGCAACATTGCCTATCCGCCCGGCTACGCGCCTCCCCAGCCGCCGCTACCCATCGGCCGCATGGGCCGGATCGCAGCCGAGGGCATGAACAAGTTGGGCATCGGCTGGTGGCCCGGCACGTCGGCGATCCTGTCCCAGGGCGTCGGCTCCCGCGGAGCGTGCGCCCGCTGGGGGACCTGTGGGAGCGGCTGCCCGGAGGGAGCGAAGGCGTCCTTCGACGTGGCGATGTGGCCCGGTGCACTGGCCGCGGGTGTGAACCTGGTGGTCGGGGCGCGGGTCAGGGAGATCACGGTTTCCCCCAAGGGTCTCGCGACCGGCGCCACGTGGATCGACCGCGCAGGGGTCGAGCAGCACACGTCTGCGCCGATTGTGATCTTGTGCGCCAACGGAATAGGCACACCGCGGCTGCTGCAACTGTCCACCTCTTCGCTGTTCCCGGATGGGCTCGCGAATTCCTCCGGCTACGTCGGGCGCAACCTGATGATGCACCCGGTGGCGACGGTTCTGGGTGAGTACGAGCAGGACGTCGAGCCCTGGCTCGGGCCGGAGAGCCACCCGATCTGGTCCATGCACTTCGCGGAGACCGACACCAGTCGCGGATTCCGCCGCGGCGCCAAGTGGACTTCGGTCGTGCTTCAGGGGCCGGTGAGCCTGCTCCAACGGTTCGGAGAGCTGCCGCTGTCCGAGCGGAGCGGTCTGGCCGGGCACCAACTCGTCGAGCGTCTCTACGGCAATTCGTTCGAACTCGCGGCCTCGATCGAGGACCTGCCCGTCTTCGAGAACAGGGTGACCCTCGACCCCGAACTCGTCGACAGCGACGGCATCCCGGCGCCGAAGATCCACTACAAGATGTCGGACGAGAGCAAACGCGCCCTCGACTGGAACCTGGACCGGATCGTCGAGGTTCACGAGGCCGCGGGCGCCATCTCCACCAAGCGGGTGGACTTCATGGGCGAGACCGGGTGGCACCTGCTCGGCACCGCCCGGTGCGGCGATGATCCGACAACGTCGGTGGTCGACGGCTACGGACGGTCGCACGACGTTCCGAACCTCTACATCTTCGACGGCAGCGTCTTCGTGACGTCATCCGCGGTGAATCCGACCCCGACGATCACCGCCTTCGCGCTACGGGCCGCCGAGCACCTGATCGAAACCGCTGCCGAGCAAAGGACCCCGCTGTGATCGAACTTCCCGATGACAACGCCCGTACGGGGGCGGCACGCATCGCCGACCTGTGGTTCCCCGGGAGCGCGCGGTCGCCCAGGTTGACTGCGCTGCCCGGCTACGACGCTCTGCTGAGCCGAGCGCTCCAGGTGGATCCCGCGCTCTCCGAGGCCTTCATCCAGGTCGCCGAGCTGGCCGCCGGGGTCGACGACCTCACGGCCGAGGTGATCGCGGACTGGCCGGAGGAGCTCGCCGAGGCGGCCTTCTATTTCCTCAGCTGCACGTACTACATGGCGCCCGAGGCGCGCCAGGCCGTCGGCTATCCCGGTCAGGCCCGGACACCTTCGTCGGAGGCCACGCCGGACCAGATGCTCGACGACGACCTGCTCGCAGCGGTGCTCGCGTTGGGCCCGACCTACGTCCCGACCCCCACCACCGACTGAAGGAACAACCTCATGACCCCCGAGAAGATCCTGGCAGATGCGCAGCGGCGGATCGACGACCTCGCGCCGGCCCACTACATCGGCGGAAGCTTCGTCGCGAGTACGGGCACCGAGACGATCGAGGTGACGAGTCCCGGCGACGGCGCGCGGCTGGGTGCAACCTCGAACGGCACCGCGGCCGACGTCGACGCCGCGGTCGCTGCGGCGCGCGCGGCACTTCCGGCCTGGGCGCGACTGACCCCCGGTTCCCGGGCCGAGGCGCTGTTCCGGCTCGCGGACGCCATCGACGAGCACGCCGACCTGCTGGCCGCGCTCGAATCGCTCAACGTCGGCAAGTCCTATGCCTATGCAGCGTACGAGATTCCACTCATCTCCGACTGCTTCCGGTTCATGGCCGGTGCCGCGCGGACAACCCAGGCGCCGGCACCCGGCCAGTACGCCGAGGGCCGGCTCTCCTACGTCCGGCGTGAACCCGTCGGCGTGGTCGGTGCCATCACGCCGTGGAACTTCCCGCTCCTGATGGCGGCCTGGAAGATCGCGCCGGTGCTCGCCGCAGGAAACACCATCGTGCTCAAGCCCGCCGCGTTGACGCCGTTCAGCACGCTGATCCTCGCCGACCTCGCAACGGGCATCCTGCCGGACGGCGTGCTCAACATCGTGGTCGGCGAAGGCGCAACGGTCGGTGACGCGATGAGTCGCCACGACGACATCGACATGATGGCCCTGACCGGCAGCCTCCGCTCGGGCCGGCTGGTCGCGGAGGGTGCGGCGGCCACGGTCAAACGCGTCCACCTCGAGCTCGGCGGCAAGGCGCCCGTCGTGGTGTTTCCGGACGCCGACCTCGACCACCTCGTCCAGACGCTGATAGAAGCGGGTTACGGCAACGCCGGCCAGGACTGTGGCGCGGCGACGCGGGTGATCTGCCACGAGGATGTGCGGGACGAACTCCTCGAGGCCCTCGCCGCCGCCGCTGGGGAGCTCCGCAGCGGAAACGCCTCATCGGGTGAGGATTTCGAGCTCGGCCCCTTGATCAGCGCAGCCCAGCGCGACCGCGTCGCGGACATGGTGGACCGGGCACGCAAGGACGGTGCCCGAGTCGTCCTCGGCGGCGAGGTGCCCGACGGCCCCGGATTCTTCTACCCGCCGACAATTCTCGCCGACGTCGTCTCCGGTTCGGAGATGTCGCGCGAGGAGGTCTTCGGTCCGGTGATCTCGGTGGAAACGTTTGCCGCCGACGCCGAGGCGCTGGCCAAGGCCAACGACGTCGAGTACGGTCTCGCGGCTTCGGTGTGGACCCACGACTCTGCGCGTGCGCTGCGCTTCACCGAGGACCTGAACTTCGGTTCCGTGTGGGTCAACACCCACCTCAACTTCACCAACGAAATGCCGTGGGCCGGTTTCGGGAAGTCGGGCTACGGCCGCGACAACTCCACGTACGCCCTCGACGACTACACCCGCACCAAGCACGTGATGCTCCCGATCGGTGCACCCCTCGACGCCTGAACACGAACCCGGCGGGAAACCCCGACGGTGCACTCTGCACCGGGCACCGTCCCAGAACACCACAGATGTGTGTGGCGGCGGTCATACCCGCTGGCAGACCATGACAACAGGGTCGAAGGTCCGGCCCGTGCCGATCGAAATTAGGAGTTCTCTATGACCGTCACCAGTGCCCCTCCCGAGTCCGTGGACATCGTGATCATCGGAGCCGGGGTCTCCGGCGTGGGATCGGCGTGCTACCTCCGAGATGCCTTTCCCGGCAAGAAGATCGTCGTCCTCGAGGGGCGCGGCCGAATCGGTGGTACCTGGGACCTCTTCCGTTACCCGGGCGTCCGGTCCGACTCCGAACTCCACACCTACGGTTACCAGTTCAAGCCGTGGAGCCACGAACACGCGATCGCAGACGGACACCTCATCCGCGAGTACCTCGAGGAGACCGCTGCCGAGAACCATATCGATGGCTTGATCCGGTACCACCATCAGGTCGTGTCGGCCGACTGGTCCAGCACCGAGGGCGCGTGGACCCTCCAGGTTCGGGTCGCTGTCCCGGGACAGAAGGCGAAAACCCTAGCAATCAAGACGAACTGGGTCTACGGTGCCACCGGCTACTACCGGTACGAGGAGGGATTCACGCCCCAGTTCGAAGGCCGCGAGGACTTCGCCGGCGACGTCCTGCACCCGCAGTTCTGGCCCGAGAACTACGACTACGCGGGCAAGAAGGTCATCGTGATCGGCAGCGGCGCGACCGCCATCACGATGGTTCCGGCGATGACGACGGGTCCCGGTGCAGCAGAGCACGTCACGATGCTACAGCGCACCCCCACCTACGTGATGACGCTCCCGCGGGTCGACAAGGTTGCCAAGTTCCTCTACCAAATACTCGGCCTGGAGCGCGGATACGCCGTCACGCGGCTCAAGAACGTGTGGCGGGACTTCTTCTTCGTCGGCTACATGCTCAAGTTTCCCGACTCGGGCCGCAAGCTGATGCGCAGCCTCACCCGGAAGGCGCTGCCCGACGGCTACGCCGTCGACACTCACTTCAACCCGCCGTACAAGCCCTGGGAGCAGCGGCTGTGCATGACACCCGACGGAGACTTCTTCGAGGCGATCACCGACGGCCGGGCCTCCGTCGTGACCGACAAGATCGATCGCTTCACCAAGACCGGCATCCGGCTGGCGTCGGGTGAGGAAATCGCCGCGGACGTGATCGTCACCGCCACCGGGCTCAACATGCGCATGTTCGGCGGCATCCCGCAGACGGTCGACGGAGAGAAGCTCGCCATCGGCGACTCGGTCACCTACCGCGGAATGCTGCTGTCGGGTCTGCCGAACTGGTCCTTCGCGTTCGGTTACACGAAATACTCGTCGTGGACTCTCAAGGTGGGCCTGACCGCTCAGTACGTCATCCAGCTGATCCGGCACATGGAGGCTCACGGATATAACCAGGTCGTGCCGGTGGCCGAACCCGGAATGGCGACCGAGCCGCTCCTCGACCTCAACGCGGGCTACGTGACCCGCACGGCGGACACCCTGCCCAAGCAGGGAACCGAATTGCCGTGGCGAATGCTGACGTCGTACCAGGCAGACAAGAGGCTGCTCAAGAGTGACGTCGCTGATGACCACCTGCAGTTCAGCTCCGGGAGCGATCGGCGGAGAAATGGACGAGCGGTGGCCGCCACGGGGTCCGCGAGCAGAGTGCAGGTGCGATGAGCACCGCAACTGCCGCGCCCCGCATCTCGGTCGGGGAGTGGGTACAGCGACGCGTCGGGATCGGGATGGGTCAGCTTCCCGCATCGCTGCTGAAGCGTCTGGTCACGGTGCCGGTGAACGCGGACGGTGAGCAGATGGCGCCCGAGATCGCGGTCCTCATGTCTGCCGTCGCAAAGGCCCCCGACTTCAGCGATCTCAGTCCCGCCGAAGCACGTGCCACCGAACTGAAGGATGCCGGGATCTACGGCGAGCGGCCCCTGCCGATGCGACAGGTGGAGGAGCTCGAGTTGCCAGGAGGCCTCGCAGCAACCCGATACCGCGCCGGCACCTCGGCCAATGGGCTCGTGGTGTTCTTCCACGGCGGCGGATTCGTGCTCGGCAGCAGGGCCGCGTACGAGGGTCCCGTGCGTCTTCTTGCACAGCAGACGGGCATGGACATCCTTTCCGTCGAGTACCGGCTCGCGCCGGAGAACCCCTATCCGGCACCGCACGACGACGCATTGGTCGCCTGGGAGTACGCCCTGGCCCACGTCGGCAGATGGGGCATCCCGCTCGACCGTATCGTCGTCGCGGGCGACAGTGCAGGAGGGAATGTCGCTGCGGCACTTGCCCAGACGTTGCGCGCGTCCGAGCGAAAGCCTGCGCTTCAGGTGCTCATCTACCCGGTCACCGACCTCGCAGGCTCCCGCCCCTCGAACGAAGAGTTCGCCGACTCGCCGGCGCTGACCGCCAAGCAGATCGCATGGTTCCTCGACCAGTACCTGCCACCGGCCGTCGACCGCACCGACCCGCGCGTTTCACCGCTCCTCGCCGCCGACCTGACCGGCCTGCCGCCGACTCTCGTGACAGTCGCAGGCTTCGACCCGCTTCGCGACGACGGCCTCGCCTACGCCGACAGGCTGACCGAGAGTGGCGTCCCCACCCAGCTGATCAGGGAACCGGGTCTCGTGCACGGCTACCTCTCGCTCACCGCACTCAGCACGACGAGTCGGGAAGCTGTCGAGCGAATCGCGTCCGCCATCGTGCGGGCCATTGTGTGAAACTCACCCGTCTACAGGAGAACCCATGTCCAGTTCCAAGTTGGCTCTTTACACACAGAAGATGAAGGAGATCTGTGCTGCTGTCGCTGCACGCGACCTCGAGACAGTGCTCGGGTACTTCGATGACGAGTGCGTTGTCGTAAACGGTGCGAGCGGGACGGTGGGCGACAAGTCGGCCCTCCTCCCCGGGTTCGAGGAGATGTTCGAGACATTCCCCGACTGGACTCCGCGTGTGGCTACGTCTTTCCTGGAAGGCGATACCGTGGGTGTTCTCTTCGAGGTGACAGGGACCGCTGGTGGGTCCGGTCCGAAGGTCACGTGGATCGGCACCGGGTACTCCACGTTCGATCCCGAGACACTGAAGATCGTCCGCGACGTCTACTACATGGACGAGGCAGCCCTGGAGCAGAAGATAAGCGACTCCGGGCTGGTCGGCTGATCCCGTCCCGCGCGAGGGCCACCGCGTACCTCGCGCGTGGCCGCGGCGTCCGCGGCTCACCGCGCGGGCGAACGTAATTCGACGACCCTTTACTACCGAGGCATAACAAGCATGAGGCAAACAATCGACGACAGCGCGATGCTGAATCTTGCACGCAGGTGGGCACCTTACGGAAGCGTCCCCGCCGGCGAAATTTGGATTATCTTCGGGATGGGCCCCGAGCGGTTCTACGCACATCTCATCCGGATATTGGGCACGCTCACTGCTCGCGAGCTCTCGCCAGATCAGCGCCAATCCCTGCGGTACCTGGCCAAGCGTCATGTCCAGGGGCCGTACCCGCCCGCAGGGGCGGTATCAATGGGCGAGAACACAAGACGATGACCGAAACACTTTGATTCCACGGACGCTTGTCGGCGTTAGGCGTCGACGAACTCCTTCGGCTCGGGGGTCTGGCGTAGTTGCCTCCTGAGGTCGACGGCTGCCGTGGTGTAGATGAGGGCCACAATGGTCAGGACGATCCCGAACTTGTCGGAATCCTCCACCCGGTCGCCATCCCGTATGACGTTCCCTGACCTGCATCACCGGTCCTCCAGCGGGTGGAACGAGCCACCCGACTTCTCGGCCGCCGTCCGGGTGAACACCGGCTCCGCACGGAGCTGGCGCTGGAGATCGCGCATCGCCTCGGGGCGAGGCTCCTTGCTACGCGAGTGCTCCCGATCCGGCTGCTGCCCGTACCGCGGTGGGACTTACACCGAACCACCGCCGACATGAGCGTGTCAGGACACTCTGCTCGCTGTAGCCGAGGAGTCCAGCGACCTGGCTCAGCGGCAGGTGGGTGTCGCGGAGATACCGCTGCATCTCCTCCTTGCGGACATCCTCCACGAGTTCGCCGAAACTGGTGCCGTGCGCCGCGAGATTACGTTGCAGTGTGCGCGGATGGACCGCGAGATGATCCGCGACCAGTTTGATATTGAGTCCGCCCGTGGAGATCATGCGCCTGATGAGGTGACGGACGGAGCCGTCGAGCTGGGTGTCCTCCGGGGCGGCGATCGAGTCCAGGTAGTCCTGGACGACCTGGTGAACTGCGGAGTCCGCGTCCAACCGTTGAGCCAGTACCTTTTGGTCGAACAGGAAGCCGGTCGAATCGGTCCCGAAGTCGACCGGGCATCCGAAGTAGTCGGCGTAGTTGGATACGTCCTCGGCCGGCTGATGGCGGAAGCTGACGGCATACGGCGTGAAGTCCTGCCCGGCCAGCAGGCGGAAGATCTGCACTGACACGCCGATGCCGAGCTCGGCTGCCTGCCGATGCGGGGGAATCCGTTCGGCGACGATCCGCCAGTCGAACCAGGCGTGCCGGCGGCCTGGCCGCGGGTCGATCGTCACCCGTAGCGCAGGGCTGTAGACGGCCAGATAGCGCGTGATAGCGCTGGCTGCGGCGGCGACCGTCGGTGCCGTGCGCGCGGCGACACCCACCGGACCGAGGATCTCGAGGCCCTGTCGCTGTGCCAGCCGCCGCCCGAAGTCCGGCGTCCCGGTGGCCTGCGCAGCGAACTCGAGGACCGTGATCACGCTGCGGTAGTCGATGAAACTGTCGTGGTCGCCGACCACCTCGGCGCGCAGCCGAGCACGGGCCAGGAGCGCCGACGGATCCACACCCAGCTCGGTGACGAGCTCGGCGAACCCTTGTAGCGATGTGCCCCTGATCACGGTCATGTCGCCAACTGTCAAATCAATGTCGCCTTCTGTCAAGACCTGAAGGCCGCGTCGCGTCGACGATGGAAGTCCCAAGATGTTGTCACCGGAAGGGACGAGCAGATGACCAGAGAACAGTTCAGCGCAGCCGAACTGGAGGAGTTCAAGGCCGCGCAGCGGCTGGCCTACGACGCCACGGCCGCGATCGAGAAGGAGCTCTTCGAGGGCATGACCGAGCGACAGGCCGCGACGATGTTGGAGGACTGGCTCGGTGCCCGCGGCGTCACCCGGTTCTTCCATTACGGCTTCGCCTGGTTCGGCGACCGCACCCGCTTCGCTGGTTTCGCGAAGCCGTCGGGCAACGGTGTCACGGATCTGCTCAGCCCGAAGATGGCGCATTTCGGCAAGCAGTTCCTGCCGACCGACCGGCCGCTTCGTCGGGGTGACGCCGTGATCCTCGATGTCGGTCCGATCTCGGGGAGGGCGGCCTCCGACATGGGCTACTCGTGCACGTTCGGCGAGCCGACGGACGAGTTCCATCAGGCGCGGATGGCTCTGGCGCCGTACCGCAGCCGGATCCTGGAGATGGTGCAGGCAGGAGAGACACGTGGCGCGATCTACAAGGAGGTCGACGCGATCATTGCCGACCAGGGCTACGAGAACGTGCACTCCTACTACCCGGGCGGCGTCCTCGCCCACAGGGTCAGCCGGATCCGTGGGCTCGGACTCCCGACGTTCCGCATCAAGAACTTCAGCGCGCAAGCGGTGGCCTACTTGACCGGCGAGATGGTCGAGGGAATCGTCCGCCCGTCGAACCACGACACGCCCCTGTGGAACAGCGAGTCCGACCGTCCCTGTGAACCCGGTCTGTGGGCAATCGAGCCGCATATCGGAAAGGGCGACATCGGCGTCAAGTGGGAAGAACTCCTCGTGGTGACCGAGGACACCGCCTACTGGCTCGACGAAGACCTCCCGCACGTGCGCTACTGGGCCGAGCACGGCGTCATGACCGATCCGAAGGCCGCAGACACGGCATGAACCTCGCAACCAACTTTCTCGAGACGGCTCGGCGCATCCGACCTTCGGGTTCTCACTGCCGTCTCAGTGCCTGCGAGGTCGATCACGAGTGGGATGCCGGTGTCGAACCAATGGCTGTGAAGGTCCTTGATCTTGGCTCGGGAGGGGCGCCCGCGCAGATGAAGCCGGCACTCGCCGTAGTCCATGAAGGAAACCGTCTCGCAGATCGCTTCTCTGGCCTGCTGCAGTTCGGTCGGGTCGTTGATCTCTCGCGCGATACCGGCGAACGTTCGGCGTCGCAGTCGCAGATGTACGTTCGGGTTGTTTCGGATGTTCCACACCCAGGATGACACGGCCAGGGGGCGCTCGAGTGCCAGGGCGGGCGGTGGAGGTGTCGATGCCTTGGTTGAGCTCGATCAGCTTGATTCCGCGCTCATCGAGGTGGGTGGCGAGTTCGGTCATGTGCCGCACCGACCGGAACGGCCGCGACAGCCGGGTGATCACCAGTTCGTCACCGCGGTCGTTTCCGACCCGATCCCATTCGTCTACGCGCTGGCCAGGGACTGCGCCGCATCCGCTTTTTTCGGCAATTACTACGGGAACTTGCGCACATCGGGCCGCTCGGGCTCGCTCGAGCGTGGGGGAGTGGGGCGGGCTCGCCTACGCGGGCTCGAGGTCGCGCTCGAACTCGATTTCATCCCGAAGCGGGATCTTGTAGTAGCCCACGTCGGGGATGTCCGGCTTCAGGGTCCGTCTCGCCTCGTCCACTGCGCCGCATCGAACGGCCGACAGACGGAAGCCGCGCCGCTGGTAGAACTGCATCGAGTCGAGGTTGTCGTTCGTCGTGACCAACCATAGTCGCGAACAGCCTTGTGCACGAGCGACTTCGGCGATGCGTTCGATGAGTGCCGTGCCGACACCGCCCCACTGGCCGGATGCGCGCATGTTCACGATTTCGCAGTTCGTGCCGTCGATGTCGTAGATCAGCACCCCGACCGTCTCGTCGTCGGCCGATGCGATCAAGGCCGGGCGGTCGCGTGCGTCGACCAACTCGCCGCGCCGGGCGATCTGGGTGGTGTGCTGCGCCTGGAGGAACGACGTCAGGCGTGGCTCTCCTGTGGGTACCTCATAGATGTCGACCATGTCCCTATCTTCCTCGCCCCACCGAGGCTGGACCAGGGTGGAAATGTCGGGTTGGGTCAGGATCACATGCCCATACCGCCGTTGAGCTCCACACCTGTCCGGTGATGTAGGAGGAGGAGGAGGCGGCGGCCAGTAAGTGCACGACACGTGCGACCTCCTCGGGCCGTCCCGCCCGGCCGGCGAGTACCTTCTCGGTGATCGCCGCGGTCATCTCGGTGGTGAACAGTGAGCCGTACCAACGCGGTGACCGTGGGGCCCGCTGCATCTCGGTTTCAGTCCTCGGAGTAGGTACGCAGCCGCGGTCGCGGCGACTGCGCAGGTGGCGGTTCGGGTGGTTGGTGGACGGGATTGCAGATGTCAGGCAGGCAGTCGACGACGGTGATGCGTTCGTTGATCTGCTCGCGCAGTCGCTTCCGGTGGGCATCGAGCTGCTTGGACAAGTCGATCAGGTGCTCGAGCAAGCGGCCGTGCCGGTCGAGCTTGGTCACCACCAACTGGTCGCCGGCGCGATTCGCCGACAGCAAGGCCCTGTCCAGTTCCGGGCGGGATGCAAGCTTGCCGGAGGCCTTCTCGACGAAGACTTCCTCGCAGCCGGCCGCGGTCAGCGCGTCATGCTGCGCCTCGGGATGCTGATCCCGCGTCGACACTCGGCCGTACCCGACTCGCACCCATCAAACGTATCGCGACCGGTCATAACGAGAGTGCCACGACGAACCGACTTGGTCGGCTCGGTCGATCAGCAACGGGTTGATGCCACGGTCGGCGAGGGCCACCGCCGCCGCGACCCCGGAGGAGCCGGCACCGACGATCGTGACTTGATGCTCGCTCAAGTGCGGCAGGCAATTCCGCGATATTTTGCGGCCTGACTCAATTATCCTGCTATGCCATTCCGTCCACACATCCGCGGACGGTGGTACCCGCAACACCTCAGGGTGTTGCGGGTAGCCGTGAAGTACATCCATCTCCAACGTCAGCCACGTTGGCGGTAGGACGGTGAGATCTATGCAGCCGCTACCTTCCCGCAGTTTCGCTCGCTCGTAGATCCTTGCGGAGGATCTTGCCCGCGGCGGACTTCGGGACGAGGTCGATGAACTCGACCTTGCGGACCTTCTTGTGCGGGGAGACCCGCTCGGCGACGAACGCGATGACCGCGGCCTCGTCGAGTTCGGCGCCCTGCTGCTTGACGACGAATGCCTTCGGGACCTCCTCGCCCTCGTCGTCGAGGACACCGATGACGGCGGCGTCGGCGACCTGCGGGTG